>CAJOFP010000115.1 GCA_905233795.1 uncultured Oscillibacter sp.
GAATCGGAACCGGATTACCCGGAGTATTCGGACGATCCTGACGCGTACAGCGACGAACCGGAGTACCCGGAGGAAGGAGAATAAGCGGGAAAATGATACAAGAGCGGTTTTCGCATATGCGGAGGTCGCTCCGAGATAATCTGGATTTGTCTTTGACATTTTAAAAATCGCTATCTTTGCTGGTTTATTATCCATGCGAACGCTTTTGCTGTTCGTATATCGGCGTCTCTGAAGTGATTGCCTTCGTTCCATTCGAGAATACAGTTTACACCGCGCTCTTGAAGCAAACCGTATATTTCCCGTATTCGATCTCCTACCGTCGCCATAACCGGATTACGCGCTTTTTCCTCTTTGTCTCCGAGACTGAGATAAACTGAACCGGTTCTAATACTATGTTCTTTCATATAGTCCGCAAAGCCCGGAAACCAGACGGAAGGAGACGCGGCCGCTACGCCGCTGAAAATATCTGTCTGATACGCCGCCCACAAAGCAAAAAATCCCGCAAGCGAATAACCGCCTATATAATATGTCTTGCGTTTATCCGCGCAAATATCAAGCAATTTAGCGAGCGTCTCCCCCGCTCCGTTTCCGAAACCTTCTTTCCCAAATACCGCTGGCGCCTCCCACGGAGAAAGGTCCGCATTCCAATCATCAATTCTGACAGCGATCAAACGAAATCGTTTATTACAATTTTCAGTAATAAAAATAACTTCGTTTTCGATCCCTTCAAGATCATGATCGTCGATTGGCTGAATAAGAATGCTGTCCGCGTCAGGGTTCCCGAATTCATATATTTTCATTATAGTTCCTTTCCTATCAGAATAACGCGCTTTTCTAAAAAGGGAAATCAGACAGCCAAAGCGCGGTTAATTCGGTTCTTTTCCAATGAGTTTTATAATACTATCCATATTTGATTCGGGAAAAACTTTCCGCGCTCTTTCAACAATTCGTTCCCATGAGTTACGCGGCGTTTCCCGGTACGCGGCTGTAATCGTATCATATCCCCATATCGTCTCCGGCGGGAACATCACAGACACCGGCATACCGTATTCCGCGCCGTTTTTGTTTCTCCGTCTGCGAAAGTCCGTGATTACAAGATACAGATTCATCTGCAAAGCCGTGACAATGCCGGGATAGTTCTTCGCTCCCTCTTTGCCAAACCCCGCCAGTTTTTTCAGCTCCGCGGACAGGATTTCCTCCGTTTTCCAGACCGTTTCCCCGTCCGTGTCCTCGGAGATATAAAAATCCATAATATTTTTTTCGCGGATATTCGCAAGACCGTCCTGCCAGCGGGCGTCAAAATCATAGCCGTCCCGTCTGTAATTGGCAAAATACGGAAGCCATTTTATACTGATAAAGCCGGCTTTTTTATCGAAAAATTTCCCGTAGGCGATCTCATGGCTTTTGGCGATATACTCACGCCATAACCACGGGTCTTGTTCCGGATCGTTCGTCCACCAGAAGTCCGGGGAAACGTGTTCCTCCGCCGAAAATCCCTCTATTTCGTTTGCGAACAGCGGCAGAAATCCGACTTCATTGATCCAGTGAATCAACTTTTTCCATGTGCGGATTCTGTACGGATTATCCCAGTCCAAACCGCGCATGATCCATTCTCCGTTCTCATTTATCATAACATCACATCCTGTTTTCAATCGGGACGCAAGGCGTAAATATAATATAAAGAGCGGCTCCGTGTACGCGGAACCGCTCCCGCATACTGTCAAATACTTTCAATTTGACTTTCGCTTATCAGAACGTATGCGCCCGAAGCCATTCGTAAGCCTTGTAAACTTCCTCCGTCACGTCGGCGCCGTCTTTGTTGACAAGCGTTTCTTTCGGAAGTTCCTCACTGAAATCAAGACGCGCTTTTTCGGCGACAGCGTTTAATAAATAATTGTTATCGTCCGAAAAACCGGGATCGGGCTGGAGCTGGCAGACGCTGTACGCCTCCATAATGGCCGTTACCGGAACGCCATAGAGCGTCAGACCGTCGTATTTCGATAAGTCCCCGACAGGTCCCTGCGCGCGATAAAGTTTATTGACATCTTCCGAAAGCCATTTCATCTCCGCGTCGCTGAGGGGATCAAGCGTCTGATAAGTGTGAATATTGTCTTTTACCTGTTCCGGCGTACTCATACCGCTGAGACAGCAAATTAAACCGTCCAGCGAACCCGCGAAACGAATCGCCCATGACGCGACGGAATGTTCGGGGTCTTTTTCCCGCAGAACGTCCTCCACCGCTTTCGGAACCGTCGCCAGACCGCCGCCCTTGACAGGCTCCATAATAATCACTTTTTTTCCGTGTTTCCGAATCACGTCGTAACACGGACCGGCCTGCACCAGTTCGGAGTTCCAGTCAACGTAATTGGCGGCGATCTGCACAAACTCAAACTCCGGATGTTCCGTCAGAATACGGTCAAGCAGTTTCGCGGACGAATGGAAAGAAAAGCCGAGATGACGGATTTTGCCTTGCGCAAGCCAGTTTTTCGCGTGTTCAATCAAATGTTCCGACTGAATCACGCCGCCTTTGCCGTCATAGCCCTCATACCAGCGCGTCTGGAAATTGTGCAGAAGATAATAGTCAATATAGTCCACGCCCAGACGCTCCAGCTGCTCCTGAAAATAACTTTCAATTTTATCCTCATCGCCCGGTTTGAGCAGGAACGTGGGAAATTTGGTCGCAACCGTGAACGAATCTCTGGGGTGACGCTCCACGACGGATTTGCGAACCGCTTCCTCGCTTTTCCCGTTGTGATACACATAGGATGTGTCGAAGTAGTTGTACCCCGCCGCGAGATAGGCGTCCGTCATTTGATTCAGACGGTCATAATCAAAATCCGTGGGGTCGCCGCTTTTGAGCGGAAGCCGCATCATGCCGAATCCGAGGGTCGATTTCAATGCCATAAATGATTCCTCCCATATAAAAAATGCGCGGATTATTTTTTTAATTACCTGTTTGTTCCTGTCCGTATAAACCGCGTTTATAATTATATCACATATTTATCTGTTTGCAAGAATAAATTTTCAAAAAATCAAAGGAGGCATGATATTACGCGCTTAATCGTAACGGAAAAACACTCGGTCGGACAGTCCGTCGCCAAAGTAGTGGGCGCAATGTCTCGACACGACGGGTACATGGAGGGCGACGGCTGGATCGTAAGCTGGTGCGTCGGACATCTGGTTGAGCTGGCCCCGCCCGATCAGTACGATTCCCGCTACTCGAAATGGAATCTCACTGACCTGCCGATTGTCCCCGCCGAATGGCAATACCGGATACTCCCCGACAGAAAAAAGCAATTCGACATCCTGTCCGCGCTCATGGCGGATTCCCGCGTGGAATCCGTCGTGGCGGCGACCGACGCCGCCAGAGAGGGCGAAGCCATTTTCCGACTTGTCTATCAACAGTGCGGCTGTACGAAACCCGTCCAGCGTCTGTGGATTTCGTCTATGGAGGAATCCGCAATCCGGAAAGGGCTGGAGAATCTGAAAGACAGCGCCGCATACGATCATTTATGGGACGCCGCGCTGTGCCGTCAGAAAGCGGACTGGCTTGTGGGGGTGGGACGCGTCATGACGCCCACGCTGGCGTTTCTGGCGAACCGTAAAATTGAAATCGTTGATTTCAAGAAAGAAAAATTTTACACGGTGGAGCTGGACTGTCACGGCTTCACGGCGTCAAGCGAACGGATAAAATCGAAAACGGACGCCGGAAAACTGCGTTCGGCCTGCCTTGCGCGGGACGCGGTTGTCACGTCGGTTGAGGAACATCGGAAAACGGAAAATCCGCCGAAACTGTACGACCTGACCGCGTTACAGCGCGACGCGAACCGGATTTTTGACTACACGGCGAAACAGACATTGGAATATTTGCAGTCTCTGTACGAAAAACGTCTGGCGACGTATCCGCGCACGGATTCCCGCGTGGAATCCGTCGTGGCGGCGACCGACGCCGCCAGAGAGGGCGAAGCCATTTTCCGGCTGGTCTATCAACAGTGCGGCTGTACGAAACCCGTCCAACGCACGCCGTGATTCCCACATCCGAGAGCGCGAACGCCGATTTGTCCGCCATGCCCACCGGGGAAAAGAATATTCTGAACCTGATCGCCGTCCGTCTGCTGTGCGCCGTGGGCGAACCTCATATTTATTCGGAAACCGCCGTCACGATTTCGTGCGGCGGTTCCTCTTTTACCGCGAAAGGCCGGAGCGTCATATCTGACGGCTGGAAAGGCGTCTGGCGGGCGTATTCGGATTCGCTGAAAAAGAATCCGGAGGATGAATCGGTTCCCGAACTGCCGAAACTGACGGAGGGACAGGTGATCAACGGCGTGGGGGCGTCGGTGAAAGAGGGGCGGACAAGTCCCCCGGCGCGGTACAGCGACGCCACGCTGCTTGCCGCCATGGAACGCGCCGGCGCGGAGGAGTTCGCCCAGATTGAGAACGCGGAGCGCGTGGGACTTGGAACTCCCGCGACGCGGGCGGAGATTATCGAAAAGCTGACGGAACACGGCTTCGCGGTGAGAAAAGGCAAACAGATTGTCCCCACGGAGGACGGACTGGAACTGATCCGGGTCCTGCCGGAACAGTTAAAGTCAGCGGAACTGACCGCGGAATGGGAAAAACAGTTGGGCGAGGTCGGGCGCGGAACGCTGGACCCCGCCGTTTTTATGGAGCGGATCGCGTCCACGCTGGAAAATCTCGTGCGCGAGTATCGGGACAAAGCCGCGCCCGCGTCCCCTACGTTGTCCCGCTCCGACCGTCCCGCGATAGGAAAATGTCCCCGGTGCGGGAAAAACGTCGTGGATGGCAAAAGCTCTTTCTACTGCGAGGGATATTACGGCAATCCCCGCTGTGACTTCGCCCTCTGGAAAAACAACCGGTTTTTCCAATCCAAGCGGAAAGAACCGGACGAAAAAACCGCCGCCGCGCTCCTGAAAAACGGACGCGTTCATATGACCGGTCTGTTCTCCGAACGGAAAGGCGTCCTGTATGACGCCACTGTTGTAATGGATGACGCGGGCGGGAAATTCGTCAATTTCAAACTGGAATTTGACAATAAAAACAAAAAAATAAAGCGGCAATAAAACAGCAATCAAAAAGCAATAAAACTGAAAGGAATATGAACAGAAACATGAGCAAATTGAAAGACAGGACATTCTCTACGCGTCTGCGCGCTCTGTACGACGCCGCGCCGTATGACCGGAAAGACCTCGCCCGTAAAATGGGCGTGTCAATCTCCACGCTTGTCCGGTGGGAGGACGGCGACGCGGTTCCCGACGTGATCCGGTTGAAAAAAATGGCCGTGTATTTCGGTCTGCCGTATGAGTTCTTCTTGGAATGCCCGTCGCCCGCGCCGAAAGAGGACCCAATGAAAAACTGGGAAATCGCGGACCGTCTGGGTCTGAGCGAAAGCACGGTGGAACGTCTGATGGAACTGGCGGAAACCGCGCCGGGAGAGGCGCTGGATCATCTGGACGACGCTGTTTTCTCCCTGACGGAAACCGCGCTGGCGTCGCGTGGCGACTGGAACGCGGACTGACGCGGTTGAATCTTTCGTCACGGGCAAAAGACCGCCGCGGTCGCGGCGGTCTTGACAAAACAGTCCTGTCTGTAATTAGACGGCGGATCGGGCGAACCGCGGAGCGGAATCGGCGTCACGGAGATTTCCGTATACGCCAATAATCGCGGCCACGGAAATGAAAAAGGTCAGAATATCCGAAACCGGCATGGAGTAGAGAACGCCGTCCAGACCAAAAAACGGCGGCAGCAGCAGGGCGAATCCGACGCCGAACAGAACTTCCCGAACAGCGGACAACGCCGTGGAAAGAAACGCTCTGCCGAGGGCCTGTAAATAGATAAAAGTCGCCTTGTTGATACAGGCCGGAATCATCATGCAGAGATAGACGCGGAACGCTTTCAGCGCAAACGCCGTATAATAAGCGCTCTCATTCGCCGCGCCGAAAACGGAAATCAGCGCGCCGGGAAAGACTTCCGCTATGATCAGGGCGATCACGCCCACTGTTGTTTCCACGGTCAGCAGACAGGTGAAAAGTTGTCGCGCCCGGTCTTTCCGTCCCGCGCCGATGTTGTAGCCCACAATAGGAATACAGCCCGCGGCAACGCCGATTACAACGGAAATCACGATCTGAAAGAATTTCATCACAATGCCCACGACCGCCATGGGAATCTGCGCGTAGACGGCCTGTGAGAATACCGCGTCCAGCGCCCCGTATTTCCGAACCATGTTGTTGACAGCCGCCATGGAAGCCACCAGTGAAATCTGGGAGAGAAAACTGCAAATTCCAAGAGGAATGAACTTCCGGATCACGGCGCCGTTCAGCCGGAAACTGTCTTTCCGGAGAGACGCCGACCTCATGCGCGGCAGATACCACACGGCAAGCGCGGCGGTGAGTATCTGTCCGGCGACTGTCGCAACCGCCGCGCCCGTCATGCCCCAGCGGAACAGGAAAATACACACCGGATCCAGAATCATATTTACCGCCGCGCCCGCCAGCGTGGAAGCCATAGCGAACCGGGGACTTCCGTCCGAGCGTATCACCGGATTCATCGCCTGACCGAACATATAAAACGGCAGACCGAGAGTGATATAAAAGAAATACTCTTTGGAGAATCGAAAAGTTTCCTCATTCACCCGTCCGCCGAACGCGGTCAGAATCGGCTCCTGAAAAATCAGATACAGCAGGGTCAGAATCAGACTTCCGCCGACGCATAATACAACCGCGTTTCCAACGCTCAGACTTGCCCGCTCCGGATTCCGCGCCCCAAGACTGACGCTGACGAACGCGCAGCAGCCGTCGCCGATCATAACCGCGATGGCAAGCGCCACAACGGTCAAAGGAAAAACCACGGTATTCGCCGCGTTGCCGTAAGAACCAAGATAACCGGCGTTGGCGATAAAAATCTGATCCACGATATTATACAGAGCCGCGACCAGAAGTGAAATCACACAGGGAACGGAGTATTTCATCATCAATTTCCACGGTTTTTCCTGTTCCAAAAACGCGTTCACATTTTTTTCATTCATTATTTCATTTACCTCCAAAAAAAATACAGCGCGTCACGCAACCGCCGGATTTACGCAGTTGTGCGACACGCAGTATGGAGAAGCATACCAAAAGAAAGTCCAATTTTCAAAGGCGGATTTGCACAAAAATGAACGGGTAAATGTCCGTCCCGCGTGTAAATCTTTCACAGAAAATGAAATATTCAAAAGCGCATATCGCCGACGCGCCTCAAAATTCGTCGGTAAATTTTATTATCATAATTATTATCTATAAAGGAGGCCGATTATTTGCGGGACTGGCTCAGAGCGGCATCACAGAACGAAACATATGAACAATATAGAAAGGCGGCGCTGTACGGAATCAGCGAGGAAGCGACGCGATTTTTTGAGGACGACGCGCCGGGAAAACTCGGCTTTGAAAAACGTGACGGACAACTGGATATGGCTTACGACATTCTGGACGCGCTTATTCAAAAGCGGCATATCGCGGTGGAGGCGGGCGTGGGAATCGGGAAATCTTTCGCCTATCTTCTGCCCCTGATTTTATACAGCGAGCGTATGGAGAAACCCGTCGCGGCGGCCACGTCCACCATCGCCTTGCAGGAACAACTGCTTGGGGATGTGGAGCGGCTTCAAAAACTTCTGGGCATCCGGAGAGAGGTGATTCTTGCGAAAGGACAGACGCATTATCTCTGCCGGGAACGGGCGAAGAAATATCTGGAAAATCCGGACGCGAAAATGGGATTGGAACTGCGGTACGCCATTTCACGGGGCTGTGAGGAGAGAAACTGTTTTCCGTTCCCGGTTCCGAATGATGTCTGGAAAAAAATCAACGTCATACGCTACGGCAAACACGACTGCGGGAACTGCGAACGCCGCTGTCAGTATCATCAAATTCGTCAGCGGCTGAAATCCACGCGGGGAATCATTCTCTGCAATCAGGATTTTCTGACCGCGCATCTGATCAGCCGGAAACGGCGTCAGGACGGCTTAATCAGTCCGCTTGTGGACGTTATCGCGGTGGACGAGGCGCACAATCTGGAATCCAAAGCGCGGAACGCGCTGACGGAACGGCTTAGCTATGACGCTTTATACAGAACATTGAACGCGCTCCCGAATGAGATACGAAAAGACGACCGGCGCATGATTCGACAAACAGTCAAAGATACGCAACAGGCGGCGTTCGATTTTTTTCGGCGGCTTTATCAACAAACGCGGGAACAGATGAAC
>CAJOFP010000116.1 GCA_905233795.1 uncultured Oscillibacter sp.
TAAAGGAACTCTCAAAGTCAAGATTATAGGGAAATCCTAAAAGGCGTCCCTCGGATAGGGCATGGGAAACCCGTCCGTGACGCGCCGGGCGGCGTGAAAAGCGTAAAACAAGCGTAAAAAATTTGCCGTCCGGCTGATAGAGAACGGAAACGCGTACCCCGTTGGAGTTTACTCCTTTCGATGTCGGGGACGCGTTTCCGTTTTGTATTTTATTTCAAATTCACAATCGTGACGCCGCTTTCACCCTCGCCGTATACGCCAAGGCGAAAATCTTTCACGGCTTTATGATTGCGCAATACGGCGTGTACGGCTTTGCGTAAAATCCCGGCGCCTTTGCCGTGGATAATGACAACCGTTTCCAGATGTCCCATCACGGCGGCGGACAGAAACGTCTCGACAACGGATTGAACTTCCGCGCTTTCTAAACCGCGTATATCCAGTTCACGCGCCGCGCCCGCGTTGCGCGACGTACTGGTACCGCCCGAACGCTTTTTTCTGATATTTTTTTCAGCGATACTTCGTTCCGCGCCCTCTATCAGGCGCACTTCATCGGATTTGATTTTTAAATTTAACGCGCCCGCCCTTAAATGTAAAATCTTTCGTTCCGGGTCGATTCTCTGGACGGTTTCGGTATCGGCTCCGCCGCGATTTCGGGACGCGTCAGCGCGTCCCGCGCTTTGTTTAACTCGCTCCTGATTTTCACGCGGGCATTATTTATATCTTCCGTATTTGTTATATAATCCTGATTTTTTAGTATAATTTCCTGCTGTTTTTTGCGTAAATTATCCAATTCCGCGAATACCTGACTTGCCGCGTCACGCGCTTCTTTCAAGATTCTTTTGGCGTCCGCCTCTCCCCGGCTTTTCGCCCGATCCCGCGCCTTTTCCATCTGTTCACGGAACTCCCGCGCCTTGCGGGCGTCCTCCTCGCGCTGTTGATATAATCTCCCGGATTCCAAATCGCGTTTTTCTAATAATTGCCGTTTTTGCTCTAACTGCGTCAATATATCCTCAAAACGCAAATTTTCGCCGCTCATATTCGCTTGAGCCTGTTCGATTAAATCTTCCGGCAGTCCCAGCCGCCTTGCGATTGCGAACGCGTTTGACTTTCCGGGTATGCCAATCACAAGACGATACGTCGGGGCAAGCGTCTCCACGTCAAATTCGCAGGACGCGTTTTCCACGCCCGGCGTCAGCATAGCAAAAGTCTTTAACTCCGCGTAATGCGTCGTGGCGGCGGTTTTGGCGCCCAGTTCCCGGACGCGTTGAATAATCGCAATCGCCAGCGCCGCGCCCTCTATCGGGTCAGTACCCGCGCCCAATTCGTCAAATAATAATAAACTTTGCGAATCCGTTTCTTTTAAAATATCTATAATATTGCTCATATGCGCGGAAAACGTCGATAAATTCTGTTCTATGCTCTGTTCGTCGCCTATATCCGCCAAGACGCGTTCAAAAATCGCAATTTCGCTCTGATCCCCAGCCGGGATATGCAGTCCGCAACGCGTCATGAGAATTAATAACCCAAGCGTTTTCAAACTTACTGTCTTGCCGCCCGTATTCGGCCCGGTAATCACAAGCGTATCGAAATTTTCGCCAAGCGAAATATCAATCGGCACGGCTTTATCCGGATTCAATAACGGATGCCGCGCTTTTTTTAAATTTATTACCCCGTCACGACGCAATACGGGCCGGATCGCGTTGAAACTATACGACAATTCGCCGCGGGCGAAAATCATATCTAATCTTACTAAAATATTATAATCATCCTGAATATCTCTTCTATGATCCGCCGCGTCCGCCGATAATTCCGCTAAAATCCGGTCAATCTCTTTCTTTTCTTTCGATTGCAATTCTATCAATTCATTATTGGCTTGCACGACGCCCATCGGTTCTATAAATACCGTCGCCCCGGACGCCGATATATCATGTGTCAAGCCGGGCAGCGCGCTTTTATACTCGGCTTTTACCGGTACTACAAAACGCCCGTCGCGCTGTGTGATAATCGCTTCTCTTAAAACATTCTCATACGAACGCGACGAAATAATTTTCTGCAAAATCTGTCGGCTTTTCGACTGCGCCTGTCGCATATGCCGCCGAATGTCCGCCAATTCAGGACTGGCCGCGTCCGCGATTGTGTCCTCGTCTATAATACAGCGTTTTATTTTTTCTTCTAAAAATCTATTGCCTTTTAATCCTGAAAATATCGGCGCTAAAATCCCCGTTAAATTATTTAAATTATTTAAATTATTTTTTCTTCCGTCGGCGTCGTCGTAATATTCACGCGTCCGCCGCGCCGCCGTCAGAACGCCGGAAATTATTAATAATTCACGCGTGTTCAAACTTCCGCCTCTGTGGGCGCGTTCCAACGATTCCGCGACCGGTTTCACGCCCGAAAACGACGGCGCCCCGCGAATCCCGATCATAGCGCGGGCGGCGTCCGTTTCGTCCAATAATCTCTGTACTTCCATAAATTCCGCTTCGGGACGCGTATTCAAACAACGCTCTTTCGCTTCCGAACAGACCGCTTTTTCCGATAATAATTCCAATATTTTCGGCAGTTCCAGCGTCCTGATAGACTTTTCCGTCAAATCGCTCATGATATAATCCATTCACCCCCGCTTATTTTATTTATTTAAATTATTTAAATTATTATAATTATTATCAAACTTTTTCAGGCTTTTATAAAAATCCAGCGCGCCAAATTTTCTGTCCAACTGCGCGTATAAAAATTTCTCGACAACCGTATTCAAACGCTTTAACGCCTGTTCTTCCAATCGAAAAGCGTACAACCGTTTTTCATCGCCATATACAATATGCCGCAACGCCGCGAGAGAATCCCGACATAATATTATATTATTATTTATATTATTATTTAATCCGCAAGTCCGACAATGTAAAATCCCCTGTATAACATCCAAAACAGGTTCTATGGGATTTTCACGCCCGCAATAGGCGCAGGCGTCCAGTAACGGCTCATATCCCGCGAGGCATAGCAATTTACACTCAAACGCGGCTTTGATTAACTCTTCCGGCTTATGTAACGCGCCAAGAGCGTATAAACCGTTTAACAAATGCCGTGAAAGCCGACGCGCCGAAATTTCTTCCAGCGCGACGGATTCGATTAATTCCGCGAAATAACAGCCCAGCGCGAACGCGGTCAAATTCAACCGCAATTCCTGAAATAACGCGAGTATAGACGCCTCATGAACGTAATAATAATCGCCCTTGCGCGTGGGAGACAAAACCCATTCCGACCACGCCAAAATCTGGGCGCTGGCGGCGTATTTGCAATTCCGCCGCCTCGCGCCTTTGGCGATCACCGCTATTTTCCCGTGATCCTCCGACAAAACCGTAAGAATTTTATCCGTTTCTTTCGTTACCGTCTCCCGGAGGACGATCCCCCGCGTTACCAGACGCGCCGCGGACGCCATGCCGTTTTCGCCCCTTTCGCTTGTTTAATTAAAAAATTATAAAATTATAAAAAAGCCGTTTTCAAACGCAATACGCCCCCGGTACGGGCGAAATATCCGCTGTTATCCGTCCGCGTTCCGTTGTCCGGGATTTTCGCGTCCAGCGCGGCGCGATAAAGCGTATAGGCCGCCGGATCGCCGGTTCCGCAAAATAAATTCCAGTATCTTTCATTATATTCATACTCGTTATATTCGCTATATTCGTTATATTCACTCATAACGCCGCGATCATCATTCATAACGCGCCTCCGGAAATATCCATAAAAATAAATAAATAAAAAATCAAGTTCGCTGACTGATTTTATTTTATCCGAAACGCGCCAATCTATCAGCGGAAAATTCCACCGTGAAAATATTACAATCTTTTTATATATTTATATCATAATATATCATAAAATATATAACATAAATTTATAATTTTAATAATTTTCATAATTTATATTATATAGCATATGGGACAGAAAAACGCAACCGGGATTTGATTTTGATTTGATTTTCAAACTTTTTCAAGCCGCGAAAATAAAAATACAAATCCCCCGCCGGACGCGTTCCAGTATCCGGCGGGAGAAAATTTAATCTTATTTTTTATTATTTTTATTATTTTTTATCAATCACGACCCGCTTTTCTGCGGCAGGAGACCGGCAATCGCCCCGGCGAAATGGCTCATCGGCATTGTCTGAAGTATAATATGTCCCGGACCGGTCACGACCGTATTAAACAATCCCTCGCCGCCGAACAGGACATTTTTCACGCCTTTTACGGCCTGAATATCAACCTGACAGGAAGCGTCCATCATGGCGAGATAGCCCGTGTCAATTACCATCTGTTCACCCGCCGCGAGATCGTATTCCACGGCGGCGCCGTCGATTTCCAGAAACGCGATGCCATTGCCGGAAAGTTTCTGCATAATAAAGCCTTCCCCGCCGAACAGCCCCGCGCCGAGTTTCTTCTGTAAAAATACGGACAGTTCCACGCCGCGTTCGGACGCCAAAAACGCCGATTTCTGCGCGATAATCGGTCTGGACGGAGAAATCTCCACGGCGCGAATCGAACCGGGGAAGCTGGACGCGAACGCGATCAAACCCTGTCCGCCCGTCGCCGTATAGATATTCTGGAATACATTTTCCCCGGAGAACATGCGCCCAAACATTTTGCCGACGCCGCCCCCGGACGTTTCCATCTTCATATTGGGCGTCATCCAGCTCATGGCGCCGGATTCCGTGATCATGCTCTCGCCGCTTTCCAGCGTGCAGACCACCGCGGGCAGATTGTCGCCTTTAATCTCGTATCTCATAATAAATCCCATTCCTTTCCCGCGTTTGACAACGCGAAAAAAATAATAAAAATCAAACGGGCAA
>CAJOFP010000117.1 GCA_905233795.1 uncultured Oscillibacter sp.
GGACGGCGTGAGATTTTCCTGAAAAAACTCAAACGGCGTCCATCCCGTTCATCCCGTTCCCCGGAGGAAAACGCGCCATGATTAATAATATTAATAAAAATATTAAAAATAATTATAATAATAAAAATAATATTAATAATTATAAATTAGAACTGCGCGATATTTCCAAGACTTTCAATCCGGGGACGGTACACGAAAAACGGGCGATTATAAATCTTTCTGTCAAATTATTGCCCGGCGATTTCGTGACGATTATAGGCTCAAACGGCGCGGGGAAATCGACGTTGTTTAATTTAATCTGCGGCGATTTTTATCCCGATACGGGCGAAATTTTATTAAACGGCGAAGATATGACCTATCAGCCCGCGCATATTCGGGCGCGTCGGATCGGCAGATTATATCAAGACCCGATGAGAGGCAGCGCGCCGGGGATGAGTATTGAGGAAAATTTATTTTTAGCGTCGGGACGGGGCGGTCCGTTTTCACGCATTTCCAAAGCCGACCGGGAATATTTTCGGGACCGTCTGTCACTGCTTGACATGGGCTTGGAAAACCAGACGCGTCAGCCGGTTGGCCTATTATCCGGCGGACAGCGGCAGGCGTTGACGCTGTTCATGGCGACGATGAATCCGCCCGATTTATTATTATTGGACGAACACACCGCCGCGCTGGACCCCGCCACGGCGGAAAAAGTATTAAATTTAACCAGTCAAATTATATCGAAATATCAAATCACGACTTTGATGATTACGCATAATATGCGAAACGCGCTGGATTTTGGAAACCGTACTTTTATGATGAATCACGGCGCGATTGTATTAGATATAAGCAATCCGGAGCGGCGCGGCTTACAGGTATCCGATTTGCTGGAGCGTTTTCGCGTCGGCGCCGGGAAAGCCTTGGACAATGACAGAATTTTATTGTCATAAAATTTATAATCTAAATTTATAATTTAATAAAAAACGCGCCTTTTCCGGTTTTAATCAAATCCAAAAAGGCGCGTTTTCCGTTCGCGTTTGAAACCCGCGTTTTACGCGATTTTAATTTTTAATCTGGATTTTTAATAATCCGGATTTTTAATCAAGAATAAATTGCGAATATTGCGAAAATTACAGGGATTGTTCGTAAGATTCAACCATTTTCTTGACCATCTGTCCGCCGACGGAACCCGCCTCGCGGCTGGTCAGATCGCCGTTGTAACCGTCTTTCAGATCGACGCCGACTTCAGCGGCGGCTTCCATTTTAAATTTATCCATCGCGGCCCGCGCTTCCGGGATATTAATCCGGCTGTTGCCGCTTCTCTGGGTCTGATTGGAATTATTGGAATTTTGATCCTGATTTTGATTCGGCATAATCTTTCTCCTTCGGATAGATTTTTTTAATTTTTTTTCGGGTTGCTATTTTTTTAATTTTTCTCGCGTTTTATTGGGTATCGCCCTGATAGTATGACCCGAATTGAAAAGTTTATGCCGGATTTTTATGATTTTATATTTATTTTTAATATATTTTCGCTTGAAATTTCAGGAAAATTTTTATCGCGTTTTTTATTGCGTCATGGGGCGCGTGTCGGGATTCACGGACGGAAGCGGCGGTATAGATGAAGACGACGACGGCAATGACGATGACGATTCATTCGGCGGAAAATCATTTTCTTTCCGCGCCGGATAGTCATTTTCTTTTAAGGCCTCGCCCTCGTGAACCGGTATGGGAATCAACGCGGCGTCAAATACCTGATCGACGGTCTCAACCGGGATAAAATTTAACGCCGCCCGGACGGTCTGGTCAATTTCTTCCAAATCGCGCAAGTTATCTTTCGGGATTAAAACGGTTTGAATCCCGAAACGCTTTGCGGCCATTGTTTTTTCTTTCAGTCCGCCGATTGCCAACACACGGCCTCTCAATGTCACTTCGCCCGTCATAGCGATATTGGATTTGATTTTTCGTCCTGTCAGCGCGGATAAAATCGCCGTCGCCATAGCGATACCGGCGGACGGGCCGTCTTTCGGAATCGCGCCTTCGGGAAAATGGACGTGTATATCTTTATTTTTATAAAATTCCGGTTCGATACCAAGTGAAATCACACGGCTTCTCAGACAGCTTAACGCCGCCGACGCCGATTCTTTCATGACATCGCCTAAATTGCCGGTCAATTCCAGCTTTCCAGAACCCTCCATGACGTTGACTTCGACTTCTAAAATTTCGCCGCCTGTCTCCGTCCACGCCAGACCGTTTACAACGCCGATTTCTTCCCGATCCGTATGCGGCGACGGCGGGTACGGCTGACAATCCAGAAATTTCGGCAAATCTGATTCTGATATATTCACGCGCTTTACATCGCCGCCAATTATACGCATGTCGATTTTGCGGCAAATCGCCGCCAGACGGCGTTCCAGTAATCTTACGCCGGATTCCCGCGTATAATCCCGGATAATCGCCCTCAATACGTCATCGCTGATTTTTATATTATTCTTTTTCAATCCATGCGCTTTTAACTGCTTGGGCAGTAAATGCCGTTTCGCTATCTGAATTTTTTCCTCGTCCGTATAGCTGGACAATTCTATTATTTCCATACGATCTAACAACGGCGTGGGGATTGTCTCTGCATTATTCGCCGTCGTGATAAACATGACGCGGCTCAAATCCACGGGAATTTCCAAAAAATGATCCCGGAACGCTATATTTTGTTCGCTGTCCAGAACTTCCAGTAAAGCCGACGCCGGATCGCCCCGGTAATCATTGCCCAGCTTATCAATTTCATCTAATAATAATAACGGATTCATGGATCCGCCCCGCGAAATCGCCTCTATAATTCTTCCCGGCATAGACCCTACATATGTCTTTCTATGCCCGCGAATATCCGCCTCATCCCGGACGCCGCCCAGCGATACCCGCGCCAATTTGCGATTCAACGCTTTGGCGACTGAAATCGCTATAGAAGTCTTGCCGACGCCCGGCGGGCCCACTAAACATAATATCTGCCCTTTGCCCTCCGGATTCATTTGCCGAACCGCGATTGTCTCCAAAATTCTTTCTTTGACTTTTTCCAATCCGAAATGATCTTTTTCCAGAACTTTCCGCGCCGCCTCGACATTTAATCGCTCTTTCGTCTCGATATTCCACGGCAAATCCAAGCATATATCCAGATAATTCCGAATGACGCCGCTTTCCGCGCTTCCATACGGCTGACGCGCCAGTTTATTCACTTCTTTTAATAAATGCCGTTCCGTCTCTTCGTCGAAATCTATTTCCTCGATTCGTTCCCGATACGCTTCCAGTTCTTCTTCCTCGTCGCTGTCCTCGCCCAGTTCGTTCTGTAATACGCGGATTTGCGTCCTCAAAATCTGCTCCCGGTGTCCCTGCGCGAGATTTTCCCGGACTTTATGCTCCATTTCCTGTTCAAAATTTAATACGCTGCACTCCCGCGCCAATAAATTATTTACTTTTTTTAATCTTACCAACGGCGCGGCTTCTTCTAATATTTCCTGCTTGTCCGTATGTCTTAATATAATATTCTGCGTGATAAAATCCGCCAAATATCCCGGATCACGACAATCCAAAGCCGCCGTCACAATCTCTTCCGCGATATTCCCCGACAGTTTTTCCGCGTATTCCCGAAATAAACCCCACGTCTGACGCAGTAACGCCTCTGTTCTCGCGCTGTTCCGGCTGGCTTCCGATAATTCCGGCTCTTCCATTTCCTCAACGATTGCCTGTAAAAACGGCTCTTTCTGTGAGACATTACGCAAAAAAGCGCGTTTCCGTCCCTCTACCATGACGCGCACCGATACCGACGACAATCTTAAAATCTGACTGATATGCGATACCGTGCCGACTGTAAATAAATCTTCCGCGCCGGGCGTATCCGCCGCCGCGTCGCGCTGTGTCACAATAAAAATTTCCTGTTCCGCCGCCATAGCGCGTTCCAGCGCGGCGATGGAAATCCGGCGCTCCACATCGAAAGTCAGGCGCATATGCGGGAATACCACCAGACCGCGTAAAGGCATGACCGGAATATTCCATGCTTTTATCGCTTCCATAGCGTTTCACCGTCCTTTCACATATTACGCGATTAAAATTAAATTTTATTTCTAAAACAATATTATAAAATTTCCAAAACCATATTATCTTATTTTCATAATAATATTTATTATTATAATATTATAATAAAAATTATGCCAATTCAAGAACCTCACCCCCTGTCCCCCTCTCCTAAATAGGAGAGGGGGAAC
>CAJOFP010000118.1:0-8536 GCA_905233795.1 uncultured Oscillibacter sp.
CAGACGGAACCGGGCGTCAAAGGCGACACGGCGACGAACGTCACGAAAGCCGCGACGCTGGAAACCGGCGCGCAAATCAAAGTGCCGTTGTTTATCAACGAGGGCGAGAAAATCCAAGTCGATACGCGTACCGGCGAATATCTGGGGCGCGTGAAAGAGTAAGAAAATAATAAAAAAATAAAAAGAACCGGGGGGTTCGGCATGGGCGCGGCGGAAAAAGTGAAAGATTTCAAAAATCTGGCGGCGGAATTAAATTTAGATTTAGATTTAAAAGAGGGAAGATTATTTTCCGCCGCGCTGGAGCTTCTGGAAGATATGGCGGCGGAATTGGACGCTTTGCGTCTGGATCGGGACAGATTATCGGAGCGCGTATATTTACTCGAGGCGAATCTGGAAGATTTGGAGGACGCGTTATTTGAGGAAGCGGAGGCGGAGGATGAGACCAGTTACGCCGTGCGATGTCCGAACTGCGGCGGGCGCGTGGTATTCGACGAAAGCGCGCTGGATGATGATATAATCTGTCCCGCGTGCGGCGAAATTCTGCGTTTCGATACCCCGGAGGACGTGGAAATAGACGATTCTGAGGATTAAAATATAAAAATATGATAACGGGGAATCATACTATCGCGGAAGTTCTTTTGAACTTGTTTAATTTTATCGCCGCGCTTTCCAGTGTACTCGGTCTTGCTGTCACATGGTTTACATTCTGTAAAACGCAAGACGTGGAACAGGCCGTGCGGGAACTCCAGAGGGCGCAAATCAACCGGGATGTCTATCTGTCCCGCTTTGATGACCTTTTTGTATTATTGAGCGGAATTAAAGACGATCCGCAATATTTACAAAAATCGGAATTAAAAACATCAGAAGATATGACGATTAAAAGACTTGCCAGATCTGTGGATATAATTAGAAAAAGCGTTGATGATGGTTATAAGTGGTTTTCTTATAGCGGCAATTTGAAAGAACGCGATAAAAAATTGAAAAATATGTTGACGAGTGTCAAAAATATTGAGGAATTGACCGCGCAGGAGTTATTAAACGGACGGGATATAGAAAAATTGCTCAAATATGTTGATCGGTTATGTACAGACATTGAAGCGGAAAAGAAATTCATGGAAAGGATGGGCGGAGTATGAATCCGAATCAGATGGTCGAAAATCTTATTAAGCGGACAAAATCCCAAAAGCTCTCTTGGCGACAGCCTGAAGAAGAACCGGATCATGACAACCGTTCAGACGCGTATGGCGTAAATAACCTGTTTTCCAGCGTTTCTTCCCGTACTCCCAATATTACTGAGTTCGCTGGACTTCCGTTTTCTTTTCGCTCTATGTATTGCGATTTCGATTCCGCCCGGTTTTTTCTTGAGAGAGACCGCTCCCAACCGTTCTCCACGGCTTTAAATTATTCCCTGTATATAAATCCCAATAAAGACGCCCAAAATGCCAAAAAGATTAAAATAAACGCTGAGGACGGGAAAATCGCCCGCCTTATCAACGCGGTTCTGGATCAGATTCAGATTCAAACGCGGGAACAGAATCAGGAATTAGAGCGAATTGAGAAATTACTTCAAGATAATGATTGATAAATAATATAAATGAAAAGCATTTATAAAAATTTTAAAGTCGCTGACGTGAAAGAAAAAGAAATAGATGGATTGATTTTCTTTCAGGAGGTTTTTACATGACGCTTTCAGAAGTCACGGCGCACCGTCGCTATTTACATCAGATCCCGGAACTGGACGCGAACCCGGCGCAGACGCTGGCGTTAATCAGCGGCGTCCTGCGCGGTCACAGATGCGAATACTTTTTCCCCACGGAAGGCGGCCTATGCGTCTGGTTTGACTTCGGAAAGCCGGAAACCGTCGCTTTCCGCGCCGATCTCGACGCGTCGCCCGTACAGGAGGCGACCGGCGTTGATTATTCGTCACGCAATCCCGGCAGGGCGCATGTACGCGGCCACGACGGCCACGCCGCTATGGCGTTATCGCTTGCCCAGTGGATTTCCAGAATCTCGACGCGTAAAGTCTCGCGGGAGATTTCCGGGGAATCGGGGGATTATGTAATCTCATGGGAAGCGCGGGAAAAAGATTTTCCAAGAAATATATTAATTTTATTCCAGCCGCCGAAAGCCGCCGGAGGCGCGGAGGCGTTATGCCGTACCGGGATTTTAGAGCGTTACCGCGTCACTCGGATTTTCGCCTTGCGAATCTGGCCCGGCGTTCCCGAAGGCGTGATCGCGTCAAGACCCGGCGCGTTTATGGCGCGTTCCAACGATATTGATATTAAAATCACCGGACAGAGCGCGAGAATTTCTTATACGGATAACAAACAAAATAATAAGCAAGACAAAAATCAAGACAGCAAGCAAGATAAAAATCAAGATAAAAATCAAGATAAAAATCAAGATAATAAACAGGATAGCAAGCAAGATAAAAATCAAGATAATAAGCAAGATAAAAATCAGGATAAGACGCGCCGCCGCCGTGCGTGTTGAAATTCGGCGTCATGCGTTCCGGCGGGGACAGAAATTTCATCAGCGGAGAAACGATTTTACAGGGCGGTTTGAGAACGTATCAGGAAACGACATATCAATACTGCCGGGAGAGTTTAATTCAAATCAGCGGCGAATTATCCCGCGAGACCGGATGTCAGATCAGCGTCAGCATGTCGGACGGCTGGGACGCCGTCTGGAATCACGAGAAATTATATAAAAATATTTTAAATAATTTAAATAAAAATAATAAAATTAAATTATTAAAATTAAAAAATCCGGTATTGGCTTCCGAGGATTTTTCGTTTTATCAGAACCGGACGCCGGGCGTATTGTTCTTCTTAGGCGTCGGCGACGCGCCGGAATTATATTCGCCCGCGTTTGATTTCCATGACGAACTTGTCCTCCCCAAAGGTCTGGAATTTTTACAGAATCTCGCTTTATTAAATTAATTTAATTAATTAATTTATTAAATTAATAAAAAATCAAAATCCCCCTGACGCATATCAGACGCGCCGGGGGGATTTTAATATTTATTTTATTATTTTATTATTTTATGATTCAAGACCGGCCATCGCCGCGTTGATTTCATCTTCACAGGAACGCATGGCCAAAATTGTTTTTTCCATCAAATCCGGCAGCGTCCACCCAAGACGCTCCGCGCCTGTACGGATTACATCCCGCGAACAAGATTTTACTTCCATATCCTGTACGCTCTTACTCGGACGCATTTTCGCCGCCGCGCCGATTAAACCTGTCAACTCATCCGCCGCGAACAGGACTTTTTCCATCTCGTCAACGGGTTCTATGTCCGAACAGATTCCGTAACCGTGACTGCATACGGCGCGGACAAAATCCGGCGGACAGTCGATTTCGGCAAGCAGTTCCGGCGCTTTCTGACAGTGCTGATCCGGCCAGCGTTCAAAATCTATATCATGTAATAAGCCGACAAGCCCCCAGAAATCAATATCATCGCCGTGATTTAATTCTTGCGCGTACCAGCGCATGACGCCCTCAACGGTCAGCGCGTGGCGGATGTGAAACGGCTCTTGATTATATTTTTTTAATAAATTCAGCGCGCTTTCCCGATCCGGACAGGTTTTCATGATTTTTCCCCCAATTTTTATATATATTTTATAATATTTTATAATATTTTTATCTTGATAGATATAAATAATATTATATAAATATTAGCATAAGCGATATTTTGACGCAACAAGAAAATGAAAATAAAATATACGGGAACTTTTTATAAATTCATGGCGTCTAATAAAATATCATGAGAAAATAAAAAAATAAAAAAAATAAAAATCATGAAAGGGTGAACAGCGCATGAGATTAAAATTATTAAAACGCGGGGCGGCGTTGATTCTGACGGGCTGTCTGCTTGGCGGCGCGGTTCTGACCGGTTGCGGAAGCGCGGATTTGAATCCGGTTAATCAGGAAAATCCGGCGAATCTGGCGGATAATACGGATAACGCGGATAACGCGGATATATCCGGCGATTTTGCAAACGGTCTGGATATGGTCGGGGATGTTATGAGTAATATGGCGGACGCGCAATTCAAAACGGCTGTCGAACTGTCAAGCGCGGAAGCGGCGGGATTGTCGGCGGTAACGGGCAATAACGAGGAAATCAACACGCGTTTGAATCTCGTGACGCGTCTGGTGAAAACAAGATTAAATCTGGACACGGATATATATAATCAATTCCGGGGCGACGTATCGGAGGAAGCCGCCGCGACGGTCTGGAATTTAAACTGGAGCGGCGAGGATATAAATTTAAATATAGAAACGCTGGAAAACGGGACGATTGTAGGCTATTGGTACTCGGATAATCAAAATGACACGATTTACAGCGAATATCTCCCGACGTTTCCCAAGTCGGACGAAAAAGCGATGAAAGCCGCCGCGAATGAATTTTTGAGTAAAATTTTAGACCCGGAGACGGAAAGCGTCGAATGGCATGAAAATAATTCGCGTTCGTTCCGGGATAACAACGCGTATTATTACGGCAATATTTTATTAAACGGCTTGCCGTCACCGTTGTCGTGTAATATAACTATCCGGGGATCGGATAATAAAATCATGAATTTTCACAGGGACGCGCCGGAATCGTCGTTTTTGGGCGCGATACCGGATTCTAAACCGGCTGTCACGCAATCCGACGCGACGGCGAAATTACGCGAAACCCGTAATCTTGAGTTAATTTATGTAAAAGATAATATAAATAATAATAATAATAATAATCGCGCCGTATTGCGTTACGTCCCGAAAGATCAGGATATATATTATTTGGACGCCCAGACGGGCGAACCGGTAAAAGCCGAGGAAACGCGGGCGTATAATACGTCTATGCGGAGCATAGCGGCGCCGGAGGAAATGGAAATGGCCGCCGATGACGCGGGCGGTATGGCGTTAAAGAATTTAAATGAAATTGAGCTGGAAGGCGTCAAGCAGTTAGAGGGCGTTTTAAAATCCGATGAAATAGATAAAATGATTAGATCCGAAAGCGCGTATCAGCTGGACGGTTATATATTAGCTTCTTTCAGTTACCGGCAGATTATCGCGGACGGCGCGAATACGCCGACGCCCTTGAGAAATCAGGAAAAAAGTCAGGATAATAATCAAGAAAATAATCAAGATAATAATCAAATTCAAGTGATATGCTCGATGAATTACACGAAAGAGAATGACAACGGCGATATGGAAAGCCGTTATTTCAGAATCGACGCCCGGACGGGCCATGTGGAATCGCTGTCGGGCGGCGGATATTATTGGGATAAAAATCGGACGCCGGCCATCACGCCGGACGAGGCGCGGACAATCGCGGAAGATTTTCTGAAACGCTGGCTGGATGAGAAATATATAGATAAAATATTATTTTATCAAATTAATAATAGAACCGGCGACGGCGCGCCGAGTTATGATTTTAATTTCGCCCGGAAAGAAAATAATTATTTCTTCCCCGCGAATTATTGCGCGATTGATATTGACTGTATGACCGGCGCGGTATGCGATTTGTCGTATGTAATCGACGAGGATATAAATTTTGACGATACGGATAATTTAATCACGCCGGAAGCCGCTATGGACGCTTGGATCAATACGTTTAATACCACGCTCGCTTATCGTTATTTGCCGAAAGATTTAGATAAAAATAATAATAATTTAAATTTATCTAAACAAGAGGCGCGTCTGATTTCTTACGGCGTCACGAGATTTTATACGTTGTTTTTAAGTTACGCGCTGGAACAGGAAAATTATACGCCGGGTATCGACGCCAAAACCGGAAAGCCGATTGAGAATAATATAAATAATAACGGCGAAATAAATTATCAGGATATAGATTCCAGTCCGGCGAAAAATGAGATTGAACGGCTCGCCAAATTCAATATCGGCTATAATAGCGAAAATTTCCAGCCGGATAAAAATATCACGCAATGGGATTTGATCGCGTTGTTATCTTCCACGCGGGGCTGGACGCTGGACCCGGAAAACGCGTCGGACAGCGAGAAAAACAGCGCGTATCAGAACGCTTATCGCGTTGGGATTTTAAAGCGTGACGAACGTCAGGATAATTTGAGTCTCAAACGGGGCGATTTGATTAAATTATTATTAAACGCCGCCGGATATAAAGACACGGCGAATTTATCCGGGATTTTCAAAGCCGATTTTTATACCGATCACGCGAAGATTCCCGCAAGCGATACCGGTTACGCGGCTATCGCGTGGGGATTGGGCATGATACAAGACAGCGCGTATCAATCGGACAAGGCCGCCACACGCGCCGACGCCGCTGTATGCCTCTGCCGTCTGATGGATCGGGAATAAAATCAAAAATTAAAACCGCGCCGCGTGATTCGCGCCTGATAAAAAATTAATATTAATATTTTAATATCCAAAATCCCTCTGACGCGTTTCACGCGCCGGGGGGATTTA
The DNA here is from genome assembly GCA_905233795.1 of uncultured Oscillibacter sp. Classification (GTDB taxonomy): domain Bacteria; phylum Bacillota; class Clostridia; order Oscillospirales; family Oscillospiraceae; genus Oscillibacter. The sequence continues at coordinate 6,433 of CAJOFP010000118.1, forward strand.
TATAAATATAAAAAAATCCCGCGTCTTGACAAATGATATAAAAGCGGGATATAATAAAAAAATATGAAAAATATAAATATATAATAAAATCTGGATAGAATCTCAATCTCAACGGGGGAAATCAGGATATGCGTATAAGAAAATCGGCGTCCGTCGGCGTTTTATTAATTTTATTATTATTTTTATCGGCTTTTTTATTATCCGGCTGCGGGGGCGCGTCCCGGAAAACGCGGGAACTGCGCATGAATGTAACCGCGCCGGAAGATTCCGCGTGGATGGTCGCGGCGGAAAATTTTCAGGAATTGATTGAAAAAAATACCAAAGGACGCTATAAAATTATCATTTCCCCCGGCGAGGAAATCACGGAGGGCAACGCGGAAGCCGGCGTGAAAAATTTAATCAACGGCGGCGTGGAGTTAAGTTTATATTCTCTCGCGGACGCGCAAATATTTCAGGAAAAATTGGCGGTCGCGGCGATGCCGTTCTTATTCGCCGATTATGACAGCGTAGATGAAATTTTATTCAACGGCGACGGTAAAGACGCGATTTTTGATTTAATCCGTGAAATGGGCTGTGAGCCTCTGGGACTGGGCGAAAACGGATTCAGACAGATTACAAATAATATCCGGTCTATTTTATCGCCGGCGGATTTGCCGGGATTAATTATCCGCGTTCCGCATAATCATTTTTTGACTGAGTTATTCGGGCAGTTCAACGCCGACACGGCTGTCATGGGCTGGGACGCCGCTTTCCCGTTGTTGCAGTCCGACGGCGTCAGCGGACAGGAAAACTCGCTGGATTTGATAAAATCAAGCCACGATTTGCCTGAGCGCGTCGGCGGCGTTCTGGGAGGAATTAAGCGAGTCGGATCGTGAAATATTTCAAAACGCCGCCGGGGAGGCCTGTCAGCTGGAAGTCGCCGCGATACGCGAACAAAACGCCGATATTTTAGATTTATTCACGCAATCCGGCGTGGAAGTGACGATTTTGACGCCCGATGAGTTGAATTTATTCAAATCCCGGACATCCCCGCTTTACGCGCAATGGCGCGAGCGTATCGGCGATGATTTATTCGCCGCGTTCGGCGTGAATTTTTAATATTAATATTTAATATTATTAATATTAATTCGCGTAAAAAAACGCTTGCAATTCGCAAATACGCCTGTTATAATTATATTTCACGATAACGGGATGAGATAAGAAAGGGGGTGTCAGGTTTGCCGAATATTAAATCCGCGAAAAAACGCGTGTTAATCGGCAAGGCGCGCAATCTGCGCAACCGTTCCAGAAGATCGGACATGAAAACCGCGATAAAAAAATTTGAGACGGCGGCGGCGGAGGGCAATCGCGCCGACGCGGAAGCCGCTTATAAAAACGCGGTGCGGAAAGTCGATCAGGCCGCGGCGAAAGGCGTATTGCACAAAAACGCCGCCGCGCATAGAAAGAGCGCGATGACGCTGAAATTAAATCAAATCGGCTGAGCCGGGATTTCCCCCGCGACGGGTACGCGGGTGATTTTTAATAAAAAACGGGAGGCGCGGGATTTGGATTTCAATGAAAATAAAAATTTAAATTTAAATTTAACGATGTTATGTGATTTTTATGAATTGACAATGGGGAACGGCTATTTATTATCCGGCAAAGCGGATCGGATTACTTATTTTGATTTGTTTTTCAGGGACGTTCCGGATCGGGGCGGTTTCGCCATATGCGCGGGATTGGAACAGGTAATAAAATATATAAAAAATTTGCGATTTGACGGGGAAGATATAGATTATCTGCGCGGACGCGGTTTATTTTCAGAGCGATTTCTGGAATATTTACGCGATTTTAAATTTACCGGCGATATATGGGCGATTCCGGAGGGGACGCCGGTATTCCCGCGAGAGCCGTTATTGACAGTACGCGCCCCGGCGATTGAGGCGCAATTATTGGAGACGTTTTTATTATTGACAGTCAATCATCAAAGCCTGATAGCGACAAAGGCGAACCGGGTTGTCAGGGCGGCGGAGGGACGCGTGGTCTTGGAATTTGGATCGCGCCGCGCCCAAGGCATTGACGCGGCTGTGATCGGGGCGCGTTCGGCGTATATCGGCGGCTGTAA
>CAJOFP010000118.1:8560-9855 GCA_905233795.1 uncultured Oscillibacter sp.
CAATACGAAGCGTTTAAAACCTATTGCGAGATTTATCCCCACAACGCGACGTTGTTAGTCGATACTTATAATACGCTGAAATCGGGCGTCCCGGACGCGATTCGCGCTTTTAACGAAGTATTAAAGCCCAAGGGGATTAAAAAGTGTGGAATTAGATTAGATTCCGGCGATATAGCGTATTTGTCCCGGAAAGCGCGTAAAGCGCTGGACGACGCCGGATGGACGGAGTGTCAGATTTCGGCGTCCAATTCGCTGGACGAGTATATTATACGCGATTTGTTCCGGCAGGGCGCGAAAATTGATTTATTCGGCGTCGGCGAAAGATTGATTACTTCGTCAAGCGCGCCGGTATTCGGCGGCGTATATAAATTAGTCGCCGTCGAGGATGAAAAGGGCGATATTTTGCCGAAAATTAAAATCAGCGAAAACGTGGATAAAATCACGAATCCGCATTTCAAGAAAGTTTATAGATTATATGACGGCGAAACCGGCAAGGCCGAGGCGGATTATATATGCCTGTGGGATGAAAAAATCAATCCTGATGAACCGTTGAAATTATTTGACCCGGAAGCCACTTGGAAGCGTAAAACGTATCGCAATTTCAAATTAAAGCCGTTACAGGAACAAATATTTAAAAACGGCGAATTGATTTACAATCCGCCGAGTTTACAAGAAATTCAAAATTATTGCGCGGAGCAGGTCGATTTATTATGGGACGAAGTCAAACGCTTTGACAATCCCCATACTTATTATGTCGATTTGTCGTCCAAGCTGTGGAATTTAAAGCAAGATTTATTAAATAACGGAAGATAAGAACGCGCCGGGGATTTATATAAATTTATGATATAAATTCCCGGCTTTTGAATTTTGCGCGTCAAAAGCCGTCGAAAAAGGTTGACTTTTGAGGGACGGACGCTATAATAAACATCCATGAGAATTTCTTGAGAATTTCGATTGAAATTTTCTGAAATTTTCGTCTTTCATGAAGGGGGATGCCTGATGAGAAAAAATATCCGGCGGCTGATTTTATTAGCCGTATTGACGCTGTTTCTATGCGGGCTGGCGGCGCCGTCGATTTTCGCGGAATCCGCGGGGGATGAATTGACGGACGCCGTGACGGAAGAAAACCCGGTTGAAAATCCGGCTGATAACGCGAATTTGACGGAAGAAAACCCGGTTGAAAATCAGGAAGAAAGCGCGGAAGAAACGGAAGAAGAGGAAGAACACGCGAAATTATACGGCACGGCGTGGGCGTTACTGCCGCCGTTGATCGCTATTTTCTTGGCGTTGATTAC
>CAJOFP010000119.1 GCA_905233795.1 uncultured Oscillibacter sp.
ATATCAACAATACGGCGGAGGGTCGGACCGCCCGCGAAATGGCCGATTTATGGTTTGGCGGCGGCGCGATTTTGCGGGATTTACAGGACGCGGATATTAATAATATTAATAATATTAATAATATTAATAATATTAATAATAATATAAATAATATTTTAGGCGAATATTTCACGCTTCGGGAATCGGAATATCTGGACGGCGCGGCGCGTCTGGAATCCGTCGATATGCCCGTCAGCGGCGCGGTTTTAAATGAAAACGCGGATCGTGAAAATTTAATTGAAACCATGCAGGACCGGTTAAATATTAATATCACGGACGCCGTGGTCAAAATCGACCCGGACAGCGTACAAGTGATTGAATCCGGCGAAAATAATAATTTAATTTTATATTGCTATGAATGGACGTTTTTTGATTACGATGATTTGAGAGACGGCGAGGGCGGGCAGGACGTGACCGGATACGGCTCTTGGCATAAAATCACGCTCGCGCCGGATGAAAATAATAATAATTATATTATTTTATCCGACGAATACGACGAAAGCGATATTTTAGGCCTGTCCACCATGCAAGACGACACGCGTCTGGATATGCAAGCCGCCGGGTATCTGCCGGAATATGACAATCCCGACGATTTCCCGGAAATTTTAAATAATAATAATATAAATAATAATTTAGATAATCCTGACGCCGAGTTGCAGGGCATTCGATACAGTACGGAATATAACGTCCGGGACGCTATCGCCTATTCTGAAACATACGTCTGGCACGGCGCGTCCGGCGGAAAAAGCTACCCGGAATATTATAATCTGCCTGAATATGAGAATTTTAATCCCATCGGCGGCGACTGCGCGAATTTTACTTCACAGGCGATTAAAGCCGGACATATGCCGGAAGTAATCTCATCCAACGGCTGGTATTATAATTCCCAAACCCGTTCCAGAAGCGTCTCTTGGGCAAGCTCAATCAATCACCGCCGCTGGTTTTCCAATAATCGCGGCAATCTTGTCGAAAAATTAACGGCGGCGACGGAATCGAATATTTTCCCCGGCAGTCCGGTCTATTACAGCACAAAACAGGCGGGCATTTATACCCATACGGTTTTATGCGTCGGCAGAAACTCCGCCGGACGGCCTATTATTAACTCGCATAACAACGACAGATGGCACGCGATCTGGAATTATTACAGTTCCACGGCGACTATAGATACAGTACAATTAACAAGCGATAATTTCTTTGGCTCGTTTCAGGGCTACGCGAACCCCGGCGATGATTTTTACGCCAAAATTTACAATCCCAATTACACCCGTTACGCCGGCGCGGATTCTAACGGCAATGTCATCGCCGAATCTTGGCGCGACTGGCGGGACGGCGGCGATCAGATATGGCGCTTTGAACGCCTTGACGACGGGTCTTATAAAATTTCCTCCGCGCTCACGCAAAACTGCATGGCGGTTTCCGGCGGCGGTTATTTATCCAGAACGCCTATAGTAACCGAAAGCTATGACGGAAGCTCCGGCCAGCAATGGTATTTATATCCCAAATCCGGCGGGTATTTGTTCCGCGCCAGCTGTACGGATCGCGTCTTGGACTATCCCAACGGCAGGGAATACGAGGACGGGACGCCTTTCTGGATTTTCGGACGCAATGATATTAATGGCCGTACCGGTATTGAAGCCCAAGTTTTCTTACTGGAACTGATCGACGAGTCCGAAATTCCGAGAAATCCGGGGGAAGCCGTGATTGACCCCAGCGGTTTGCGCGTCGAGTTTGAGAATTTAAACGCCGTCACGTTCTCATGGGACAGCGTTCCGAACGCGGCGGGTTATACGATCAAAATCACGCAAAACGGTGAGGAAATTCAAAATAGCTCTAATCTTACAAATACAAGCGTTTCTTTTGAGTTAAATCCCGGCGATTACAGCGCCGTCGTCACGGCTTATCACAGATTCGGATACGCTTTAAAAATCCGCTCCGCCGATTTTACCGTTTCAGCCCCGGCGCCCAAAACTTTTAAAATCTCTTACGACGCGAACGGCGGAAGCGGCGCGCCCTCGTCCCAGACGAAAAATCAAAACGAAACCCTGACTTTAAGTTATCGCGTCCCGGATCGAACCGGCTTTCGGTTCATGGGCTGGAATACCGAGAAAGACGGCTCCGGCAAATCTTACTGGCCCCGTTCGACTTTTAATTTAAACGCCGACGCGACGCTTTACGCCCAATGGGAAACCCAGACTTATACCGTCACGTTACACGCCAACGGCGGCGCGTTCGCCGATTCCCAATCCGAAACAAAAACCATTCAGGCCTATTATGGCGGAACTTACGGCGAACTGCCCGAACCGGTTCGGGAGGGCTTTCAGTTCTTGGGCTGGTACGCCGACGCGCAGGGCGGCGCGGAACAAATCACAACCGGCATGAGCGTTATCACATCCGAAGATCATGATTTATACGCCCGCTGGGAATTGAATAACCAGCCCGGTCAAATCGCCGTCACGCTGGACGCCAACGGCGGAAGCGTAAGCGTAAACGGTGGCCGGACATCCGCCGCCTCCGGCGTTATCCGGGTGCGTTTCGGCGAATCTTACGGCGCCAATTTAACCAACGGCGTATTGCCCGACGCCACCCGCGACGGCTTTATTTTCTTAGGCTGGTTCACGGAATTGCGCGCCGGTAAAGAAATCACGGCGGATACTACAGTGGAAAATCAGGAGCCGCATAAACTCTATGCCCATTGGCAGTCCGAACGCCGGTCTATTACCGTCACATTCAGGAGCTTTGACAATTCCGATTCCGGCGAGCCCGGCGCGACCCCCACGCCGATTACCAAAAGCGTATATTACGGCGAGCCTTACGGCGAATTGCCGGAGCCGGAAAGCCATCCCGAAGGAAGAGAGTTTTTAGGCTGGTTCACGGAGCCGGACGGCGGCGCGCAAATCCTCCCGGAGAGTACCGTCAATCAATCCGAGGCGCATACGCTTTACGCCCATTGGGAAGCAGCGCCGGACGATACGCCGACTTTAAATATATTCGTCTATCGCGCCGAGTCTGATTATTTAATCCGGGCAAGCTTCACGGATATTCCTCAAGACGCGATTCTGATCGCCGCCGGATACCGTGACGGACGTCTGATCGCCGCTGTCACCCAGACGGCGGGAGAGAATAACGCGGCGGAACTGCGTCTGCCCGTCGCCCCGGATTTCTATCCCGATCCCGATTCCGATACGCCGGAACCGTCTCTGGATAAAATTAAAATTTTCGCCGTTGACAAATCCGGGAATCCGGTATGCGGGGCGACTGAGACGCCCTCCAGCGCTTTCGGTCGCGCTTAAAAAACGCGAATCCCCCGGCGCGTTTCTTCACGAACAGCAAGAATTTTGTCTCGCTGGAAAAGTACGAACAGGCGCGTATGGAATTGAAACGCGCCGTGACCGCGGAGAATACCGCCCCTCAAGTTGAGAATAAACCGGAGATAAAACAGCCGGAGATCACGCTGAATGTGTGACGGTTCAGACGCTCCGGCGAATGATATTCGCTGGAGCGTCGCTTTTGGTTTTTTCCCCGGAATACGCGGAAAGGCGTGATAATAATAAATAATAAAAAAATTCGGCTGTATGGATTGGATATAATACGCGGCGCGGCGTTGTGCTCTATGCTGATTTATCACGCCTGCTGGGATTTGGTCTGGATATTTCATGTCCCGTGGGACTGGTATAAACTCTCTTACGGCGCGTATCTCTGGCAACAAAGCATCTGCTGGACGTTTATATTATTATCCGGCTATTGCTGTCATTTCAGCCGGAATCTTGTCCGGCGCGGCCTGATTGTTTTTTCCTGCGGCTGGCTGATTACGTTTGTAACGCTCGCGTTTATGCCCAACAATCGCGTATTATTTGGCGTGTTGTATCTCATCGGCGCGGCTATGATACTCACCGGATTGTTATCACGCGGAATATTAAATCATATACCGGCGCGGCTGGGGCTGATTTTAAATTTCACGCTTTTCTTATTGACAAAAAATATCGCGTCCGGGACGCTCTTTTCCGGGTCGATTGCGATTTATTTGCCCCGGATATTTTATTCCAATCTTTTGACCGCCGCTTTCGGCTTTCCCTATCCGGGTTTCTTCTCAACCGATTATTTTCCGTTGATTCCGTGGGCGTTTTTATTCCTGACCGGTTATTTTTTATATGATTTAAAAC
>CAJOFP010000120.1 GCA_905233795.1 uncultured Oscillibacter sp.
ATTGGCTCAAGAAGCGGATATATTATTGCTGGACGAGCCGACAGCCGCGCTGGATATAGCGTATCAATTTGAGATTATGAATTTAATCGCGTCGCTGGGACGGGAGGGAAAAACGGTTATTATGGCGATTCATGAGTTATCCCTCGCGCTGGCTTTTTGTGATGATTTTATCGCGCTGGACGCGGGAAAAGTATGCTTTCACGGTCGGCGGGACGCGCTTTTAAAAAAACGCGTCTTACAGAAAGCGTTTCATATTGAGATTTTATCCTCCGGGGGACATTGGCTGCGCGTACCGGCGGGCAATAAAATTCATTCTTGACAGGACGGATAACATCCCGTATGATGAACTTTCGGCGGAACGGATTATATGATATAATAAGCGATAAAATATGAAAATATAAATGACAAAAAAATAATAAGATTATAATTTTAAAAATCAGGAGTGGAAAAAAGTCATGTCTATTAATGAAATTTTCTCGACCATGCGGACGCTGATTGCGGATCAATTCGCTTTATCGCCCGATGAAATTACTATGGAGACGGTATTTAAAGAAGACTTGGGCGCGGATTCCATGGATTTGGTGGAATTGGCCATGGCGATGGAAGAAGAATTTGAAATCGGCGAAATGCGGGAAGATGATTTGTCGGAATTAAAGACCGTGGGCGACGCGGTCAATTATCTGGCGCGTAAATTATAAAATTAAATTTATAAAATAAATCGCGTATTTGAAAATTTAAATGATATATTATATTAATAATAGAAAACCGGGAAAGGCGTGGGAAAGGATCGCGGGATGGAGTATCTGGAACAAAAATTGCAATATCGGTTCCAAAATCGGAAATTGCTGGAGCGGGCGTTGTGTCATCGTTCTTTCGCCAACGAACATCGGGCCGGACCGTTGGAAAATAATGAACGGCTGGAATTTTTAGGGGATTCGGTGTTGGGATTCGTGGCGGCGGATTATCTGTATCGCCGCTGGCCGGATTTGCCGGAGGGTCGTCTGACGCGGATTCGCGCCAAAATGGTACGGGAGGAAAGTCTGCGCGACGCGGCGAAGCGTCTGGATTTGGGACGTTATCTGCGTTTGGGACGCGGGGAAGAGGAAAACGGCGGACAGGAAAAGCCGTCTATTCTGGCCGACGCCGTGGAAGCGGTTATCGCCGCCGTATATCTGGACGGCGGAATCTCCGCCGCGAAAACGCTGGTCAAGCGGATTATTCTGGATTTTTTCTCGGACGCGGATATACTGGAAGAGGCGCCGGATTATAAAAGCGCGCTTCAGGAACTCGCGCAGAGGAAACCGGAACAGGAGTTGCGTTATCGGATATTGGACGAACGCGGCCCGTGTCATGAGAAAATTTTCACGGTGGAAGCGCTGATTGACGGCGAACGGTATGGATTAGGCGAAGGGCATAGCAAGAAAGAAGCGGAACAGGCCGCCGCCGGCGCCGCGCTGTTAAAATTGCGGGATAAAGATAAAAAAGTATTATAATATAAAAATATAATATATAAAAATGATATAAAAAGCGTAAAAATTATGATATAAATTCAGGGAGAGGGGCGCGGTCATGGGGGCGTTCGGCGCCGTCGAGACGAAAGCGGCGGCGGAATATTTGCGCCGGGCCGCCGGTTCGCTTTCTCACGCGTGGATTTTCACCGGCGGCGAACCGGATGAATTATTCGAGCTGTCCAGATTTGCCGCCGCCGTGATGGAATGTCAGACGCGGGAAAATCGTCCGTGCGGGATATGTCCGGACTGCGGGAAAATTTTACGGGATACGCATCCGGATGTAATCACGGTGCGGGACGATGAGGGCGCGAGAAAAGTATATATTTTCCCGGACGGCGGACGGCTGACGGAACGGGATCAGAATATTTTATTAAAATCAGTGGAAGAGGGGCCGTCTTACGCGGCGTTTCTGTTTTGCGCGGAAAACGGCGCGGCGATATTGCCGACGCTTCGATCCCGTTGCGCGGAATTGCGTTTAAATAATATAAATAATAATTTAGACGCGGCGCGGGACAGGGATATAGCTCAAGATATAATCGATACGGCTATGGACTTATGCCGCCGGATTGTGAAAAGACAGGGAAAAATCGCGGAACTGGCGGCGCGTCTGGAAAAGAAACGCGTGACGCGGGAAATATTGGCGGATATTTTAAATATATGCTATCAGGCGCTGGGGACGGCGTTGTTATTATTATATAATTATAATAATTATAATCTTGAGAAAAAATTATTATTGAGTCAGGATGATCAAGAGATCGCGGATTTGATAGTAAAAAATTTATCGCCGAGAGAGATAATGTCGGCGGCGGAGATATTGAAAAAATATCGCGGCGAATGCGCTTTACAGACCGGTGTGAATCATATTCTGGGGGCGCTCGCGTCGGAATTGGAGGCAATTCGTTGAGTGAGGCTGTCAGTGTGCGCTTCCGGGGCGGAAGCAAAAATTATGATTTTGATCCCCGTGATTTTCGGATTAATATAGGCGATGAGTTAATCGTCCAGACATCGCAGGGCGTGGAATACGGGATTTGCACGAAAGGACGCCATGAGGACGGGCGATCCGTGGCGTTAAGTCCGGTATTGCGTCACGCGGATGAAAATGACAAACGCGTCATGCGCCGGAATAAGGCGAAAGAACGGGAAGCGTTTGATATTGGCGAACAGAAAATCGCCGAACATGAATTGGATATGAAATTAATCGCCGTTTACGCGTCGTTTGACGGCAATAAAATGACGTTTTATTTTACGTCGGATGATCGCGTGGATTTTCGTTCTCTGGTGCGGGATATGGCGGCGATTCTGCATTGCCGGATTGAGTTAAGACAGATCGGCGTCCGGGATGAGGCGCGTATGACGGGAGGAATCGGGATTTGCGGGAGGCCGTTTTGCTGCGCGCAATTTTTAACGAATTTTTTGCCGGTGTCGATTAAAATGGCCAAGACGCAGAATCTGAGTTTAAACCCGTCCAAGATTTCCGGAGCCTGCGGGCGTCTGATGTGCTGTTTAAAATACGAACAAAACGCCTATGAGGACGCGGCGCGGCGTCTGCCAAAATTAGAATCTTTTGTACAGACGCCGGACGGGCCGGGAAATGTGAAAAATATAGATTTATTGAGAGAGACGATTAAAGTCAGTCTGGACGCGGATCCGGAGCATTTAAAGACATACCGGCGGAGCGAGATTATTATTTTAAGAAACGGCAAAGGCGGTCGGGATGGCATTGAACTGCCGGAACGTCCGGCCAGATATGTGGAGAAATCGAAAAAAGAAGAGCCGTTTCCGTCCGCGTTTGAGCCTTACGGGGACTGGGATGATTTTAATAATAATGATTATGACGAGACCATGGAGAACGCGGATTCGCGGAATGACGGCGATTTTGATTTAAATAATTTAAATAATTTAAATCAAGAGGACACGCGCCCGGATGATGATTTTTATAATGCCGGTTATGATGAGAAAAGCGAGAAAAGCGCGGGGGATATGAATAAGCCGCGCAAAGGGAAAGAGAATCGAAAAGCGGCGCGGCGCGGATACGACGCCGGTCGGGCCGGGGATGCCCGTCAACCCGCCGGGCCTAAACAGAAACGGGATTATTATGACGGTCAAAAGCGGCGCAATAAGCCGTGGTTTCGGACGAATCGGCGCAAACAGCGGGATCACAACGGCGGACGCGATAAATAAAAAAATAAATAAAAGCGCGGGAATGGAAGGGATTGAAAGCGATCATGAAAGACAAAAAACAGGTGGAGTCTATCACGGATATGGACGAGGATTTCGCCCAATGGTATACGGATGTCTGTATGAAAGCTGAGTTAATCGGCTATACCAGCGTAAAAGGGATGTTTATCTTACGGCCTTACGGATACGCGATATGGGAAAATATACAGGCGGCGTTGGATAAAAAATTTAAAGAAACCGGTCATGTAAATGTCTCCATGCCGATGTTAATACCGGAGTCGTTATTGCAAAAAGAAAAAGATCATATAGAGGGCTTCGCGCCGGAATGCGCGTGGGTGACGGTCGGCGGCAGTGAAAAACTGGATGAGCGGCTGTGCGTCCGGCCTACGTCCGAAACGCTGTTCTGTGAGCATTGGAGCCAAGTCGTGCATTCATGGCGAGATTTGCCGATGTTATATAATCAATGGTGCAGCGTATTGCGCTGGGAAAAGACCACAAGGCCGTTTTTAAGACATCGGGAATTTTTATGGCAGGAGGGCCACACGCTTCACGCGAGCGCGGAAGAGGCTATCGCGGAGACAGAACAAATGCTGGAGATTTACGCCGATATTTGCGAAAATTTATTGGCTATGCCGGTATTAAAAGGCCTGAAAACGGACAAAGAAAAATTCGCCGGCGCCGAGCGGACATATACGATTGAGTGTATGATGCACGATCGAAAGGCGTTGCAGAACGGCACAAGCCATTATTTCGGGGACGGATTCGCCAAGGCTTTTAATATTAATTTCTCAGATAAAAACAATCAGCGTAAGACGCCGTTTGAGACCTCATGGGGAATCACGACAAGAACTATAGGCGGCGTTATCATGACGCATGGGGATAATAAAGGCTTGGTACTGCCGCCCCGCGTCGCGCCTATACAAGTGATTATTATTCCCGTGGCGCAACACAAGCCCGGCGTATTGGACGCCGCGCAAGATTTGGAAAAGCGTTTAAAAAATAATCAAATACGGGTAAAAATCGACGATTCGGACAATTCGCCCGGCTGGAAATTCGCGGAATATGAGATGAAAGGCGTTCCCCTGCGCGTTGAGATCGGCCCGAAAGATATAGAGAAAAATCAATGCGTGGCCGTTCGCCGGGATAACGGGGAAAAAATATTTATATCTCTTGAAAATCTTGAAGCTGAAATTTTAAAATTATTAGACGCGATACATGATAATTTATACGCGATGGCGTTGAAAAACCGGGAAGATCACACGTTTGAGATTCAATCACCTGAAGAGGCGAAAGAAATCACGGAACGGGAAGGCGGATTTTTAAAGTCCAAATGGTGCGGTTCTCAAGAATGCGAACAGGCGATGAAAGACCGCGCCGGGGTTTCGTCGCGCTGTATACCGTTTCCGGACGCGCAAAGCGGAACGGAAGGCGTATGCCCCGTATGCGGGAAAAAATGCGTCACGGATATTTATTGGGGCGTGGCATATTAATTTTAATTAATTTTAATATTAAAATTAATATAATAAAAATATAAAAAATAAAAGCCGGTTTTCAAGCCGGTTTTTATTTTTTATAAATATATATAATATATTTTATACGCGTTTCGCGGCGTGAATCGGACGATAGAGAATTAAAACGCCGCAATCGTCGCGGGATTGGCGGCGGCGGACGCTTTCATTTAAAATCGCGTCGGCCAGTTCCTGCGGCTCGTCGCCGTCCCAGTCGGAAAGCATATCTTGAAGCCATTGATCGTCGCGGGCGTCCACAATGCCGTCGCTGACCAGCGCGATAAAACCGCCGGGGTCTAATTTTATACGCGTTATATCCGGCGGGGCGGGGGCGTCACGCAGTCCGACAGGCAGACCGGAACCCGTGACGCGTTTGACAGACACGCCTTTTTTTAAATAACTCGGCGCCGCGCCGTATTTGTAAAAAGACGCGTCCCCGGATTCTGGATTAAATACGCATAAATCCATAGTAGTAAAGCCGTCGGAACCGCGCAGAGCCATAGCGGAATTTAAAGTTCTTAAAGCCGCTTCGGGATAAATCCCGGCTTCTAAGAATTGCCGTAATAATCGACAGATTAAAGCCGATTCACGGCGGGCGGCTTCTCCGCTTCCCATGCCGTCCGCGAGTAATAAACACCATAAGCCGTGCCGCACACGCGCTCCCCGGCTTTGGGTCTTAATACGCTTCCGAAACGGCATAATGACGAATCCTGAGAAAAAGCGGCGCGGTTTTGATTTTCCGGATATATCGCGGCGTTTGTTCGCTCGTCATACGTTTCAGGATAATTATTATAATTATTTTTATTATTATCATCACGCCGGGACGCGATACGTTTTCCGGGACGGTTTTTTCCGGGATTTCCGGGATTTCCGGTATTTCCGGGATTTCCGGTATTTTTAGAATCTGAACGGGAAAGCGCGGCGCCCGTTTCGGAATTAATAATATTAATATTATTATAATCTTGCTTAAAAGACAAATCGGCTTTTTCGGACGGCCCCGACGCGACGGCGGTCAATAAATCGGATAACTGGATATATTGTCCGCGGGCGCCGCGCCGGACTTCGTCTAATTGCTTGCGATAACGCTGACGCAATAAATATGCTTTTGTCTCCGTGTCAATCGCCGCGATAAATCGCGTTAAATAATGACAGTGATCTGTAAAAGCGGGGGAAAAATCGTCGATTTCGGCGTGTCCGCGTTCTAAAATAGCCGGCGCCGCCGCGTTCATCGCCTGAAATGTCGCCGTATATTCGGACTGCCAACAGGTCTCACAACGATTACAGCGGCGGCAGACCCGTTCCGCCGCCTGATCAAAAATCACAGCCGGATTTTCACGCTGTATATTTAAATCATTTTCCCCACAGCTTTCGTATAAATCGCGCAACGCGACGGCGGCGCGGTTCAGACGTTCTTTTAATTTGCCCGCGCTGGAGTCTATTCTATTATTTTCAACGCGTTTTTCGGCATTCGCGCCGAATAATCGCTCAGGAAGCATTAAAAAAATAAACATGCCTGTCCCGCATTCGATTAATAACGGATTTGTCCACGGATCGCCGGTCAATAATAACATCGTCATTGTCCCGCCTAAAAACGCCAGCGCCGCCACATGACGCCGCCCGGCGGCGTACTGTCCGCATAACAGACCGCCCAAGCCTAAACTCGCCGCCAATAATCCCGTATGGCCGTTTGTT
>CAJOFP010000121.1 GCA_905233795.1 uncultured Oscillibacter sp.
GGTTATTGCGTCCGGGCGGGACGCCGTTGGAATCGCTGGAGCAGGTGGTCGGTCATATTGTGATAGACAAAGCCGTGACGGGAATGCCGGCGGAGGGGGAACGTCCGCGGGCGCCGGGGATGAAATATCGGCATTACGCGCCGAAAGCGCCGGTGACGGTATTCAGCGGTGCGCCGGACGCGACGGCGCGGGAAATCGCCCGACGTGTCGGCGAGAAAAGCGGCGTAATTTGTTTTGAAGAATACACGCGTTTATTTCCCCATCAGGTGGTGCGGTCTTTGGGACCGTATAGAAACAAGCAAATACAGGCGCGGAGGGTATTTCAGATTATGCGGTCTTTTGATGAAAGTCCGGTAACGGAGATTTTAGCGCAGTGTCCGGACAGTCGGGGTTTAGGCTTGGCGGTTGGCAATCGATTAAAGCGCGCCGCCGGGTTTCATGTGATAGAATCAGACAGTCAGAGAATTATATTAGGCATTACAGGCGGTACGGGCGCGGGTAAGACAACGGCTTTGCGTGTAATAGAAGAACTGGGCGGACGCGTGATTGACTGTGACAGTTTATATCATGGCATGTTGGAGAATCACAAGGAAATGCGGGAAGCGTTAAACCGGGAATTTCCCAACGCGTTCACGCTGGACGGCGTTCTGGATCGCAAATTATTAGGCCGGGAGGCGTTTTCACGTCCTGAGCGATTAAGCAATTTAAATAAAATCGTATATCAATATGTTCTGCCGGAACTGGAAGCGAAGATTCAGGAAACGCGGGAGGGACTGTGCGCGGTAGACGGGATCAGTTTACTGGAAAGCGGTCTGGATAGATTATGTGACAAAACGATTGCGATTACGGCGCCGCGAGAAGTGCGGGTACGGCGGATCATGACGCGGGATAATATCCCGGAGTCTTACGCGAGATTGAGAATCGCCGCGCAGAAAACGGATGAATATTATCGTAACAAATGCGATTATGAATTAAATAACGCGGCGGATGATCCTGAAGTATTTCGAGAGGAAGCGCGGGCGTTTTTCTCCAGATTGATTCAAAATCTTCGGGATGAAAAACGCTATGGCGATGATCTGTTGATTCTCATGAATGACGAATTGACGCCGGCGGCTGTGGCGATGTGATAGAATATATAATATAAATATTTATTATATTTGACAGGATGAAAGCGGCGTTATATAATAAAAAACGCCGCTTTTGTATTTTTATTATATTTTTATATTATATAAAGCGGAAATCTGAAAGGAGTAAATAAATATTATGGCGAATATGGACAAAGAAGAATATAAGAATTTGAAAAAGAAATTGTTATCCGGGCATAAGAACGGCTATGATCTTGTGAAAGAAAATGAACTGGACGCGATGGAGCAATATTGCGCGGATTATATAAAATTCTTGAACGCGTCCAAGACGGAGCGTCTGTGCGCGGCGGAAGTGATAAAACTGGCGGAAAAGGCCGGATATAAATTATACCGGCGCGGTATGGAAATCAAGACGGGAGATAAAATTTATATATCCAATCGCGGTAAATCGGTTTTATTGGCGCATATCGGCAAACAGGATTTATCGCACGGCGTACAAATCGCCGCCGCGCATATTGACTCGCCGCGTCTGGATTTAAAACCCACGCCGTTATATGAGGAAAGTGAAATGGCGTGGTTGAAAACGCATTATTACGGCGGTATTCGTAAATATCAATGGGTGACGATTCCATTGGAATTAAACGGCGTGATTGTGAAGAAAAACGGGGAAATTATTAATATTAATATTGGCGCCGCGCCGGACGATCCGAAATTTGTGATTACGGATTTGTTACCGCATTTGGGACAGGAACAGGCGAAAAAACCGCTTGCGACGGCGATTCCGGCGGAGACGTTAAATTTATTGGCGGGGAGCCGTCCGATTGGCAATGATGATGAATCGGGACGGGTGAAATTAGCCGTCATGAATTTGTTATATGAAAAATATCAAATTACTGAAGATGATTTTGCGTCGGCGGAACTGGAAGCGGTTCCGGCGTCGAACGCCTGTGAAATCGGATTTGACAAGTCTTTGATTGGTTCATATGGACATGATGATCGCGTGTGCGCTTACGCGGCTTTGAGAGGCTTATTAGA
Organism: uncultured Oscillibacter sp.; assembly: GCA_905233795.1. Taxonomy (GTDB): domain Bacteria; phylum Bacillota; class Clostridia; order Oscillospirales; family Oscillospiraceae; genus Oscillibacter. The sequence continues at coordinate 2,121 of CAJOFP010000121.1, forward strand.
TTTAGACGAAACGCCCGAAAAAACGGCGGTCTGTATGCTGGCGGATAAAGAAGAGATTGGATCTGAAGGCGTAACGGGTATGCGTTCGGCGGCGTTTGATAATTTTATCAAAGATTTATGCGCGGCGCAAAATATCCCGTTAAGAGCGTGTTTTGAGAAATCTTTCTGTTTGAGCGCGGATGTAACGGCGGCGTTTGATCCTGATTACGCGGACGTTTACGACAAGCGCAACGCGGCGTATATTAATTACGGCGTTGGACTGTGCAAATATACGGGAGCGCGGGGCAAGTCGGGGGCGTCCGACGCCGACGCCGAAACTGTGGCGTATGTGCGGCGCGTATTCGATGAAGCGGATGTGATATGGCAAATCTCGGAACTCGGCAAAGTGGACGCGGGCGGCGGCGGCACGGTCGCGGCGTATATGGCCCAGCGCAATATTACCACGCTGGACGCGGGCGTCCCGGTTTTGAGTATGCACGCGCCTTTTGAGACGGTCGGCAAATTAGACTGCTATGAGACTTATAAAGGCGTCATGGCGTTGTATCGCACGGGATTTTAATAATTTATTTTAATATATAATTTTAATATTTTATTCCCCGTCGTCGCCGAATTGCGATGACGGGGGATTTTTTAAAAAGCGCTTGACAAGGTGATTATTTCATGTTATGTTTTAATATCATATTATCATAGTAATTTTATATGTTAATATATAATTATATTTAGAATTATATTTAGGTAATATATAAATGGGGATAATATGAAAAAATTGAAAAGTAATAGAAAAATAAAAAAATAAAATCAGGAAATGAGGTTAAAAATCATGTCGAAATATCGCTTTGAGACTTTGCAGGTCCATGTCGGACAGGAACAGCCCGATCCCGCCAGCGACGCCCGCGCCGTCCCGATTTACGCCACGACTTCTTATGTGTTCCGCAATTCCGAACACGCGGCGGCAAGATTCGGATTGACCGACGCCGGAAATATCTATGGACGTTTGACCAATTCGACGCAAGGCGTATTTGAAACCCGTATCGCGGCGTTAGAAAACGGCGTCGCCGGACTTGCCGTATCATCCGGCGCGGCGGCCATAACGTATGCGATACAGGCTCTCGCCGTCAAAGGCGAACATATTGTCGCCCAGAAAACGATTTACGGCGGGACTTCCAATTTATTCGCCCATACGCTGCCGCTTTACGGAATTAATACGACGTTTGTCAATATTCATGATTTGCGGGAAACCGAAAACGCGATTCAGGACAATACAAAGGCGATTTATATAGAAACGCTTGGAAATCCTAACAGCGACATTCCCGATATTGAAGCGTTGGCGAAAATCGCCCACGCGCATAATTTGCCGCTTGTGATTGATAATACGTTCGGGACGCCGTATTTTATCCGGCCTATTGAATACGGCGCGGATATTGTGATACACTCCGCCACAAAGTTTATCGGCGGTCACGGGACGACATTGGGCGGCGTAATTATCGACAGCGGCAATTTTGATTGGAGCAAATCCGGCAAATATCCGTGGATTTCGGAACCGAATCCGAGTTATCACGGCGTAAAATTCACAGAAGCGGCGGGCAAAGCGGCTTTCGCCACTTATATTCGCGCTATCTTACTGCGCGATACAGGTTCTTGTATATCGCCTTTCGCCGCGTTTTTATTATTGCAAGGCACGGAAACGCTGTCTTTAAGACTGGAACGCCACGCGGAAAACACAAAAAAAGTCGTTGAATATTTAAATAAACATCCGATGGTTAAAAAAGTTTATCATCCGTCTCTGCCGGATCATCCCGATCACGCGTTATATCAAAAATACTTCCCCAATGGCGGCGCGTCAATTTTCACGTTTGATATAAAAGGCGGAAAACAAGAGGCGTTTGCTTTTATCGACGGCTTAAAAATTTTCTCGTTACTCGCAAACGTCGCGGACGTGAAATCGCTTGTGATTCATCCGGCGACCACAACGCATTCCCAACTTTCGCCGGAAGAATTGTCCGACATATTGACGATATTATAGCCGATCTGGAAAACGGCTTCGCGGCGGCGAAAAAATTATAATTTAATAAAAATATTAAATATTATATTTAAATTATATTTTAATATAAATCCGGCGGGAAACGCGAATAAAGATAAAAATTCGCCGTATCCCGCCGGATTGATTATTTTATATTTATATTATTTATTATAATATTTTTCCCGCGATAGAGAATAAAATAAACGCGATTATATCCGCCGCGACGATGGTTGAGCCTACGGGCGTTCCCGCGATAATCGAAATCAGAATGCCCGCCAAGGCGCAGAATACGGATAAAACAGCCGAACAGATTGTAACGGCGCGAAAGCTCTTGAATACGCGCATCGCGGACAGCGCGGGGAATACGACTAACGCCGATATTAAGAGAGAACCGACTAAATTCATCGCCAAGACAATCACGACGGCGATCATAACGGCGATCAGTAAGTTATATAAATCCGCGTTGACGCCTGTCGCCCGCGCAAAATTCTCATCGAAAGTAACAGAAAAAATTTTATGATAGAACAGCGTAAATAAAATAATAATAATTACAGACAAAATCACGCATAACCAGACTTCAAAAGGCGTCAGCGTAAGAATAGACGCGGAGCCAAATAAAGTCGAACAGACACAAGAGACCCCACGGAAATCATCGCTATAGCGGCGTCGCCTTTGATTTTCGCGTTTTGTCCGGTTTTTAATAACAAAATCGCGCTTAGCGTCGTAATAATCAGCGTCAGCGGCATATGATTGGATAAATTTAAAACGGCTGAAATCGCTATGGCCCCGAAAGCCACATGGGAAAGACCGTCGCCGATAAACGAAAAGCGTTTTAATACCAGCGTCACGCCCAGTAAAGACGAACAAAGCGCGATAAATATCCCGACGATAAAAGCATAACGCACAAACGGATATTGCAAATACAGCGCAAGTCTGTTGAATATTTCAATCACGGGTTTCGCCTCCGTTCCCGGTCATATTCCCGTTCAAATTTTCCGTAATATTTATATTATTTTTATTAAAATTCCCGTTTGAATACGCGCCGATGCCGCTTTTTAAATATTCGCTTTTCGATCCGAAAAAAAGCGGCTCCCCGACGTGTAAAATATGGCTGGCATATTTTACGGCGGCGGCAATATCATGTGAAATCATGATAACAGTCACGCCGTCTTTGCGATTCAAGTCTTTTATTAAATTATACATTTCAAGCGTCGCTTTGGGGTCCAGACCGGAAACCGGCTCATCCAGCAATAAAATTTTCCGTGTGGCGCACAATGCGCGGGCCAATAAAACTCTTTGTTGTTGTCCGCCTGACAGTTCACGATAACAGCGTTTTTTCAAATTATCCAATCCCATTTGAGAAATACGCTCCCGCGCCGATTGTTTATCTTCCCGCGAATAAAACGGATAAAATCCCCGTTTTCCCTGACAGCCTGACAAGACTATTTCCCATACGGTCGCGGGGAAATCTTTTTGCGCTTCCGTCTGCTGGGGCAGATAGCCGATTTCATTTCGTGACAGTCCGTCGCCCGTGATAATATTTCCGCCGAGCGGCGCCCGCAATCCGAGAATCGTTTTCATCAGCGTACTCTTTCCCGATCCGTTTTCGCCGATAATGCACAGATAATCCCCGGAATTGACCGTAAAATTCAAATCCCGTAAAACTTCCCTGTCCTCATAACCGAGCGTCAAATTTTGACAAGTAATCAACGCCATTTTATATAAACTCCCGATTTTAAATTATTTTTTTAATTATTATAATTATTATATAAATTATTTTATAAAAAATTTGCGAATCATTCGCAAATTAAGTGAATATAAAATAGCATGAAAAACAAATTCTGTCAAGCGCGTTTTTTAATATTTATAAAAAAATCCCGTCGTATTTTATATATACGGCGGGAGTCTTTCGTCATATTTTGAATCAATCCGGCAAGTTCCGCGTCTTCTTTATATAACGCGTCCATGTACCATTGTTGCTGACGGCGTAAAATCCCGGCGGCGTCGGGATAGCGGTTTAATAATTCCGCGTCGCGTTTCATGCGAAATCGCTCAAAATCCTGTAACGCGCCCATGTCCCCGATTTTCATTAATTGCCGCTCTAATTGTATCCTGTGTTCTAACAATTCCCGCGTCATCGCGCGGAGTGATTTTTCATGTTTTTTCCGTTCGTCCGGGTCTGAGATTGCGACTGTCATTTCAAGCAAGCTGAAAAATTCTTTCTCATCCTCGTGATTCCAGAACTCCCCCGCGACTTCCATTTCAGAAAGATTTAAATCGTTCCAATCCATATCGCCGCCGCTTAGAATATCATTTACAAGACGCCGTGACAAATCGCCCAGTCTTGCTTCAGCCTCTTCACCGTATGCCCAATAAAAAGACTCAATCGCCGCGTTGCCGCGCACACCCCATTCCGATTCATCCGGCTCCAACGGATACGGCGGGGTTAAGCCCCCGGCAATTAACGCCTGTGTCAGTCTCTGCCGAACCGCGCCGTTATAAATCAACTCCGCCGCGCCGTATGCCATTAAATGCTGATTGACCGCCGCCGCGTGTCCGGCCATAAAGAATAATATATCGCGCTTTCGCAGTTTTTTATATAAATCTCTCAATCTTTCCGCCGCGAATAAATCCACGGACGCCACGCCCGTGACAATAATTAAATTCGTGTCGGGCTTGATTACATGAAATATATCACGCTCAAAGTCTCCGACAGTAGCGAAAAACAACGGGCCATTAAATTGATATAAAATCGTCTGTTCGATGGGACGGGCGTGAGGCGTTTGAGATAAATCAAAAAATCCGTCGTGACCCTCCATACAGCCCAGAAAATATCCCGGCTGTGACGACGCCCGCATGGTAAACGCCGCGAATGATAAAACCACGCCGACCAGTACGCCTTCGGCCAATCCCAGCATTTCCGCCAGAAACGCCGCGATAAATATAAAAAAACTCGGTCTGTCTATCTTCCATAAATGCGTTGCGACTGAAATTTCCAAAATCGTACTCAAAGACGCGATCACAATTCCGGTCAAGACCGGCACGGGGAAATAATTTAACAGCGGCGACGCGAAAAATAAAAACAATCCCATTGTGACACACGCCGCGACGCTCATCCATTGACTGGTGACGCCCAGTTTATTCGCCCGATTTGTCCGGGATAAACTTCCAATTACGGGACTGCTCCAGCACAACGCCGCCATAAAATTTCCCCCGGCATAGGCCAATAATTCCCGCTGATTATCAATTTCATCGCCGTATTTACGCCCGATTTCATTTGTGGAAACAAGCGTCTCCGCCGCGATTACCAGCGCGACCGCGAGCGTGTCTATCAATAACGCTTCCATATGCGGCGCGATATGCGAGAAATCCACATGATAAAAAGCTGTTATATTCGGCGTCCCCGGCGCAATCGCGCTGACCATTTCCACACCGTGACTTTTTAAATCAAATATCATCGAACCCGCAATCGCAAACGCCATGACGATAACAGACAGGCTCATTTTAAAATATTTCCGGCAGATTAAAATAAACGCGACTGTCGAGACGCCCAATACGCAAGACAATAAATTAAAATTCTTAAATTGCCCGATCAAATGCGCGATTAAAACCGGCGCCCGTCCGCTTGTCGATACGCCGCCGAATAATCTGGGAATCTGCGTCAAAATCACAATCGCGGCGATTCCCGTCACACAGCCGCCCAATACCGGTTCAGAAACGAATTTAGCGAATCTTCCGCCGCGAATTAAATAAAATATAAACAGCCAGATCGCCACCAGAGCCGTAATAACAGACATCATGGAAACGGCGTCCGCGCTTCCGGGTTCTATTCCCAAATGCGGTAAAAGCGTTGAGACAATCGCCGCCGGCGCCGCGTCCACGCCGAATACGAGACGCGGCGAACTGGTGAACAGGCTAAAAATCAAAATCGGCAGAAAAGACCCGTATAATCCATATTGCGGCGGCAGTCCGGCGACTTGCGCGTAACCCATCGACAACGGAATTGACAATAACGCGATAACAAAACCCGTCCACAAATCCCGGAGCAAGTCCCCCCGGCTTTTGACATGAAACTGTTTCATATTCATCATTTCATATCAACTCATTTTATATTTTATTATTATATTTATTATTTAATTTATAATAATATTTAAATAATATTTAATTATCTAAATTTTTTCCGTTGGATTCAATCACTTTCTGATACCAATATGACGAGTCTTTCCGATAGCGTTTCAGGTCTTTCAAGTCAAATTCATCACG
>CAJOFP010000122.1 GCA_905233795.1 uncultured Oscillibacter sp.
CGGGCGCACAGACAACGGGTTCCATACTCAATTCCGTAAAGCCCAGATCGGCCATATAAAATATATCCCGCGTAAAATCGGGATTGCGATGGGTAAACGTCCCGCGCATATAATAGCTTGTTTTATTATTTTTATTATTTACACGCGCTTGAACCAGTTTTTGAAATTTGGGGACGATTCTATCATAACTGCCGTTTCCGGCGTAATCTTTGCGATACGCGTCGTGAATTTCTTTCCGTCCGTCCAGCGATAAAACAATATTATCCATTTCCTGATTGGCGAATTTTATCACATCATCGTCGATTAATAATCCGTTTGTCGTCAGCGTGAATCTGAAATTTTTGTTATATTTTTTCTCTTGATTTCTGGCATAGGCGACCAGTTTTTTAATTATATCCCAATTCATTAAAGGCTCGCCGCCGAAAAAATCGACTTCTAAATTATATCTATTCCCGGAATTGGCAATCAAAAAATCAAGCGCCTGTTTGCCGGTTTCATAGCTCATCAAAGCCCGTTCGCCGTGATAGCGTCCCTGACTGGCGAAACAATACGCGCAATTTAAATTACAGGTATGCGCGACATGTAAACATAAGGCTTTGATAATATTCCCGGAACGCGATTTTAATTCCCCGGCGATATTTTTAAAATTATCCGGCGTGAATAATTTCCCGGCTTTTTTCAAATTCTCAATATCGCCGATACATTCTTTTAAATCCGCTTCCGTCACGTTTGAATCATCCTGATATTTTTTTAATATAATTTTTATAATCTCATCCGGCGTATGATTCTCAAACAGCGCGATTATATCATACGCGATTTCGTCCGTGACATGCACGGCCCCGGAACAGGTGTCTAATATAATATTATATCCGTTTAATTGATATTGATGAACCATGAGAATTTAGCCCCTGTAAAAATATAATATATAAATTATAATATATATAAATAAAATAAATATAATAAATATAAATAAAAAAACAGGACGCGCCTGAAGGCGGCATCCCGTTTGAGAATCATCGATCCGTCGGCGCGGGAATAATAAAATAAAATTAATCCCGTTTTTCCGTCCGCTGTTCGCAAGTCTGATTCGCCACGCCGCAACTGGTTTTGCAGGCCGATTGACAGGAAGTCTGGCACTCGCCGCAGCCGCCGCGTTTGGCGCTCTCGCATAAATCCCGCGTCTCTAAAGTCACAATTCTTTTCATGTCTTAATCTCTCCCGAAAATAATATAAAATATAAATTATATAATATTATAGCATTAATAAAATAACTTGTCAACGCGAAAAATAATCCCCGTCCGACGCCGGACAGAGATTATTTTTTTATATATTTATCCCGCGTCGTCCATATCTAAAATATCCACGGAGACGCGGAGACCGTCACGCTGTCCCACGGAACGCAATACGGTACGAATTTCCTTTGCGATCCGTCCCTGACGGCCTATTACTTTTCCCATATCCTCCGGGGCTACGCGCAGTTCAAGAGTAATATCATTTTCTTCGCGCCGGATTTCCGTAACCGACACCGCGTCCGGGTTTTCCACCAGATTCCGCGCTATATAGAGCAATAAATCCTTCATGCCCTTTCCCTCAAATCATTTTCACTATAATCCGTTGATTTTATCCATCAAAACGCGAATAATTTTTAAAATATTTTAAAATATCAGCTTAAAACTTCCAGTTTCTTGAGCAGAATCCGCACGGTATCCGTGGGCTGGGCGCCGGATTTAATCCATTCGCGGGCGCGGTCAGCGTCGATTTTGATTTCAGCCGGGGACACGCAGGGATTATACGTTCCGAGTTCCTCAATAAAACGACCGTCGCGGGGGAAACGGGAGTCGGCGACCACCACGCGATAGAAAGGCGCTTTTTTCGCGCCCATGCGGCGCAGTCTGATTTTTACCATGTCAAATACCCTCCAGATTTTATTTTTTTATTTTTTATTTAATATATATATTTATAAACGCGAAGCGCGCTTATACGCGAAATAATTTATATAATTATTTATAATTATTTTTAAATTTATTATATTATTTTTATTTTAATCTTTTTTTGCGTCCGAAACCGTGCATTTTACCGGCTTTCCCGCCGAAAAGCCCGGAATTGATACCGGGATTGAACATATTCGCCATACGGTTTTTACCGCGTCCGCCGCCCGTCAACTGTTTGGTAAGCTGTTGAAGCATATCGTATTGCTTTAAAAGCCGGTTGACATCCTGTACTTCCTGACCGCATCCGGCGGCGATCCGGCGTTTGCGGCTGGCGTTTAAAATCTTGGGATTCTCACGTTCCAGCGGCGTCATGGATAAGATCACGGCTTCCTGACGCGCTAATTGTCTTTCGTCTATACCGCCGCTGTTTTGAATTTGTTTTCCCAGTCCGCCGGGGAGTAACGCGGCGATATGATTCAAATCGCCAAGATTTTTTAACTGCCGCATTTGGTCTAAATAATCTTCCAGCGTAAATTGATTTTTACGCAATTTCGCCTGTAATTTCGCCGCCTGTTTTTCGTCATACGCGGCTTCGGCTTTTTCTATTAAAGACAGCATGTCGCCCATGCCAAGTATCCGGGACGCCATACGATCCGGGTAAAACGGCTCTATCATGTCCAGTTTTTCGCCCGTACCGGTAAATTTAATCGGCTTGCCGGTCGCGTATCGGATAGACAAGGCCGCGCCGCCTCTCGCGTCGCCGTCCAGTTTCGTTAATATTACGCCGTCGATCCCAAGCGCGTTGTCAAACGCCGACGCCGCGTTGACGGCGTCCTGTCCCGTCATGGCGTCCACGACCAGTAAAATTTCTCTGGGTTTCACGGCGTTTTTCATGCTTTTTAATTCCGCCATTAAGACTTCGTCTATATGCAATCTGCCCGCCGTGTCTAAAAATATTAAATCATACCCGTGATCTTTCGCGTATTGAATCGCGTTTTCCGCGATTTTGACCGGATTTCCCTGTCCCTGTTCAAATACGGGAATATCTAATTGCTTGCCGACAACTTGTAATTGCTCAATCGCGGCGGGACGGTACACGTCACAGGCGGCCAGCAACGGTCTTTTGTGAAATTGCTTTCTGAAATAACCGGCTAATTTCGCCGTTGTCGTTGTCTTGCCCGCGCCTTGAAGTCCGACCATCATGATCACCGTCGGCCCGTCGGACGCCATAGAGATTCTCGCGTTCGCGCCGCCCATTAAATTTATTAATTCCTCGTTGACGATTTTCACAACCTGCTGGGCGGGCGTCAGGCTTTCCAGCACGTCCGATCCGACGGCGCGTTCCGTGACCGTGTTTACAAATTCTTTCACGGCTTTATAGCTTACATCCGCCTCCAAAAGCGCGAGGCGCACTTCCCGCATGGCGTCCCGGACATCTTTTTCCGTGAGGCGTCCTTTGCCGCGCAATCGCTTAAACGCCGCGCTCAGTTTTTCCGTCAATCCCTCAAAGGCCATTCCGCCTCACCCTTTCGTCATTTCCTGATTTTTATCCGCGATTTTTCATATTTATTTTAAATTTTTATTTTAAATTTATAAATTTAATATTTAATTTATATTTTTATATTTTTTAATCCCGCATGGCGGACGCGTGTTCCAGAACCTGATCCGCCAATTCCGTGATTTTGGGATCAAAATACTGAATCGCGTTGACGGCTTTCAATTCATTGGCGGCGGACATAATCGCGTCCAAATGCGGTCTCTGGGTCTGAAACTTGCGAATAATGCCGGTTTTGTCCTCCAATTCCTGCATCGTATTCTCGGCGCGGACAATCACATCCCGCACGCCCTGCCGCGTGATTCCGTTATTTTCCGCGATTTCCGACAGCGACAGATCCTCATTATAATATAAATCAAAAAATTCTTTCTGCCGCTCGGTCAATAATTCTCCATAAAAATCAAAAAGCATGGTCATGCGATACGTCTGGTTTTTCACGGGATCGCCTCTTTCTGTATTTTTCTATTTCTATTTCTTTTTCTATTTTTTTATTTTTCCGCACATTTCTTTCTGTGAAGCGCATAAACTTTACAACGCCTTATAGTTTACAAGAAAAATCCGGGGATGTCAAGAGCAATCGCCGCGAAATGACGTAAACATTCTGTAAACAAAGAGAATCAAATATGACAATTCCCATTCCTGTCAGGCGGTAACATTTTACAACCATCAGAATATTATATTTATCATATTTCACGATATTAAAATTTAAAAATCATTAAAAAATCCGCGCTTTCCGAAAAGCGCGGAACGTATATAAATGCCATTACGAGAAAATATCGCTGTGCGTCCCCGTTCGGGTTAAATATAAAATTAATTCCTGTTGTTTGATTTCATATACCAATAACCAGTCCGGTTCTATATGACATTCGTGACAACCGGCATAGTCGTTCACAAGCATATGATCCCTGTATTTCGCCGGGAGCGGGTTCCCGGTCGCTATTAAATCAATCACTGAAGCGAGTGCGTTCAGATCATAACGACGTTTTTTGATTCTTTTATAATCTTTCTTGAATGCGGCTCCGGCTCTAATCAGCAACATCCTCAACGTCCTCCGCGTCCAGCGCCGCGAACAATTCCGCGGCCGAACGATACGCTTTTGTCAATCCGATTCCTTGCCGCGCTTCCATGATAGCCCGCCGCGTTTCTTCATTATAATCCGATCCGGTCTCTTGTCTCTCCTGTTTCATCGGCTTACGCGTATCCCGTATGCGCGTGTCGCTTCTCATACTCGCGTTGATGGGCGTCATATCCGTCACTTCCTCTCCGCTTCATACGATTCCCGTCGCGTTGATTGCGTGTCCGTTTTTCATGCGGCGATTATACGCCCCTTTGATATATAAATATATAAACTAATAAATAAACCAATAAAAACCCGGTGATTTCGATTGAAATCGCCGGGTTTTGGTCCGAGTGGCGAGACTTGAACTCACGACCCCTTGACCCCCAGTCAAGTGCGCTACCAACTGCGCTACACCCGGATATATAAAATATTAATAAATAA
>CAJOFP010000123.1 GCA_905233795.1 uncultured Oscillibacter sp.
AACCAGACGCATACGGGTCATACAGTTCGTCGCGCTGACGATATTGTCAGCGCCGCCGACGGCGTCCAGAATTTTCTTGGATGTCGTCACATAATCCAACGCCATGCTTATTCCTCCCTATATAAATAATTCTATTCCGGCGCGAAACGCCCGTTTTTTACGCGTTGCGCGTTTATATAAAACCGCTGTTTTTATATAAACCTGACTTTTCTCATAAAAAGAGCCGCGCCGAATAAATAAATTATAGCATATACGCCGAAATCGCGCAAGAAAATTTTGAGTTTGTTTTAAAATTTTCGCGTTTTTCTTATAATTCGCGCCATCTTGTTTATATTTGATCCGCTGTCCGGTTTACATATGCCGTACATATGGTATATTTATGACGGAACTTGTTTATATATAGTAAAAATATAATATAAACAAAAAATCAAAAATAAAAATAAAATCTAAAATTTTAAAACGCGATGATTTTTATAATATTTTATTATTTTTAAATTTTATTAATTTTCATAATCTTTACAGAATGGCGGTATCGTGATAAGATTGATAACGAATATACGGAAGATAAAATTTAATATATAATCACGCGTTTTTGAGGGAAAAGAGGAATGAAATATGGTCAATGATTACGGAAAGGAAATCAAAAAATTAGGCTTCGGCATGATGCGTCTGCCCCATAAGGGATTATTGACGGATATTGAACAGACGAAAAAAATGGTGGATTTGTTCATGAAAGCGGGCTGCAGTTATTTCGACACGGCGTTTGTCTATCCCGGTTCGGAAGAGGCGACGCGGAAAGCCCTTGTGGATCGCTATCCCCGCGAATCTTACACGCTGGCGACAAAGTTATACGCGGCGATGACACCCACGGAAAAAGCCGCGAAAGCCGAGTTTAAAACCAGTTTAAATCGTACTAACGCGGGATATTTTGATTATTATTTATTGCATTCTCTCATGGATAGTAATTATCAGAAATACGAAAAATTTCATATCTGGGAGTTTGTGGAAGAACAAAAGCAAAAAGGTCTGATCCGGCATTACGGATTTTCTTATCATTCCGGACCGGAATTGTTAGATAAAATTTTGACGGAACATCCGGAGGCGGAATTTGTGCAGTTGCAAATTAATTACGCGGACTGGGAAAATCCGGCTGTCACGTCACGCGCCAATTATGAAGTCGCCCGCAAACACGGCAAACCCATTGTCGTGATGGAACCTGTCAAAGGCGGGAATCTGGCGAACCCGCCCGAAAAAGTAAAAGAGCTTTTCAAAAAATTTAATCCCGACGCGTCCCCGGCGTCATGGGCGATTCGTTTCGCGGCGTCTCTCGACGGGATTTTAACTGTCTTATCCGGCATGTCCAATCTGGAACAGATTCAGGACAATTTATCGTTTATGCGCGATTTCAAGCCTTTGTCCAATCAGGAACAGGAGATTATACACGAAGCCCAGCGCATTCTCGGACGGTCTAATACAATTCCGTGCACAAGCTGTCATTACTGTACAAAAGGCTGTCCCAAACAGATTCCAATCCCGGAAATTTTCACGGCGATGAATCAACGTCTCGGAAGCGGTCAGATTACAGAATCTCAAGAGATTTATAATACCGTGACAAGAGATAAAAGCCGCGCCAGCGATTGTATCGCCTGCCGTCAATGTGAAAAGGCCTGTCCCCAGCATATTGAGATTGTTTCAAAACTGCGGGAATGCGCCGCCGCGTTGGAAAATTAAAAAATAATTTAAAATTTCTATAATATTCCCGCGGATTTTTTTGTCAAACAGCCGTCCTGACGCATAACCTGATAGTAAAACAGGAAATTTTATATATAAAATCATTTCCTGACAGGAGGCGTCATCATGGCTTTGGCGATTAAAACGGCGAAAACAAGTAAAATAAAAATCAATCAGGAAAATAAAACGGCGAACGCGTCTTATTTTTTCGCGGGCGCGAACAGCGGCGCCGGTTTTCAAAATCTGTTCCCGGATTTGCTTGACATGGATTTAAATAATTGGCTTGATTTTATTATTTTAAAAGGCGGTCCCGGCGTCGGTAAAAATACGTTTATGCGGGAGATTGGCAAGTCCATGCAAGACGCCGGTTTTCAAGTCGAATATATTTTATGCTCAGGCGATCCCGATTCTCTGGACGGCGTGATTGTCCCGGAACTGCGCTGCGCCGTCGCCGACGGCACGTCGCCGCATATTTTAGAGCCGAAATATCCGGCGGCTGTGGATAGATATTTGAATTTAGGCAAATTTTATGATATTACGGCGGCTAAAACAGACGCGGAAGCGATTAAAAGCTATACGAAAGCATATCAAGCGGCGTATCGGCGGGCATATCAGGCGTTCCGCGCCGCCCGACAGGTGGAATTGACCGCCGCCGCTGTCGTCAATTTCGATAAAACACGCGCTGAACGGCGTTTTCAGGGCGTTCTCAAACGGGAATTGCGTTATTATAATAAAAATAAAAATACGCGTAACGGCGAATATGGACGCGTAACGCGGCGGTTTCTCGGTTCCGTCACTTATCAGGGCTATATCTGGCGATTTGACAGCGTTGAGAATTTAGCGTCGCGGATATATGAAATCCGGGATCGTTTCGGATTCGCGGGGAAATATCTCAAGAGACTGCAAAACGCCGCGATTGCGCGGGGCTGGGATGTGATTTCCTGCGTATCGCCGGAAGAACCGGAAAGAATCGAGCATATTATAATCCCCGGTTTAAATCTCGCTTTTATCACGACGCGTCCCAATATGGAATATAATAATAATTTAAAGCCGTTCCGCCGGATTCGTCTGGACGCTTTACTGGAAACACAAGACAGATCGCCGCGTCTGGAATTGCGTATGGCGGACGCGCTTCGTGAAGAGGGAATCGCGGCTTTGCGGGACGCCAAACGCGAACATGATCATTTAGAGGCCGTTTACAATCCCTATGTGGATTTTGACGGCGTCCGGGCGTTGGCGGCTTTGGAAACCGGCAGATGGTTAAGTTTTCGCTGAAATCTTAATGCAAGATTAATTGAATTTAATTAAATTGATTAAATATTTATTAAATTCTAAACTTTATCCCCTGTCCCCCTCTCTTTAAAAAGGAGAGGGGGAACGTAAATGACGGAAATCACGTTCAATATCGCGTTAAATTTGAAATATTTTCATATAATCATAAAAATTGGAGAGATTGTGTAATGGACAAGTCTAAAATTTCGCGTATTAACGAACTGGCGCGAAAATCGAAAGAAAGCGGCCTGACTGAAAATGAAAAAATCGAACAGGCGAAACTTCGGCGGGAATATATCGACTCGATGAAAAACAATCTTGAAGCGCAATTAAATCAAATTCGGATTGTCGATGAACATGGCAATCAGCGTAAACTTCGTAAAAAAGAGTAAAAATAATATAATAAATAATCAAAATATAGCATATATCGGGAGGAAATAAAACATGAACGAAAAAGATATAAAACGCTGGCTGGCTCGTATTCCGTGGTGGGCGATTGCGCTGTTATTTATTTTTATGGCGCCGGTGGGAGCGCTTTTATTACTGGTCAAGTTATTCGCCGGGGAGAAAGACCCGAAAGTGATTGATCTGGAATACGCGCCGCCGCTGGAATCGGAAGCCGTCCCGAAAGTGGACACGCGGATTAATAAGCCGAAAAAAGCGAACGCGGCGACAGAAAATCAGCAAAAGAATAAAAACAAGAAAAAATCCAACGGAATCGGAATGCGAATCACGGGCGTGATTCTCTTGTTAATGGGCGTTTTCTCGTTTGGCGGCGCGATAGAAAATATAGCGGAATTTTCTTGGAACGCTTTTTTCACGGCGTTGGCGTTTTTAATCGGCGGCGGGGCGTTGTTTTACAAGGGCTGGCAGAAAAATTATGATAAAAATAAATTCCAGTATTATATGAATATTCTGGGCGATAAAAGCGCGATTTCGATTGAGGAACTGGCGAAAATCGACGGAATTTCGGTCAAGAAAGCTGAAAAGAATTTACGGCGTATGACAGAAGCCGGATATTTCGGCGATACGGCCTATATCAATATGGAATTGGGCTATCTGTTCCGCAACAGTGAGGCGGACCGGGCGACGCGTGAAGAAGTCGCGGCGCGGGAGGCGGGCATTTTACGCAATATCCGCCGCGCCAATGATCAGATCGCCGACCCGGTTTTATCGGCGAAAATCGACCAACTGGAAGATATAACATCCCGTATCTTCCGCGCTGTGGAGGCAGACCCGTCCAAGGCCGGACAGATTGACAGATTTTTAAATTATTATCTGCCCACGACGCAAAAATTACTGGATTCTTACGCGGAATTTGAGGCCGCCGGGATTGAGGGCGAAAATCTGACGCAGGCGAAAACGCGTATTTCGTCCACAATGGATATGATTTTAAAAGGCTTTTCACACCAGTTAGACGAGTTATATAAATCTGATTTTATGGACGTTGACAGCGATATACGCGTAATGGAAACGATGTTAAAACGCGATACGGCGTCCGCCTCTGAAGATTTCGGATTGCATAGCGATAGCAAATTTAAAAGCGATTTTAAAAATAATAATTCCGGTGGAAATGTCGGGAGCGGCAATGTCGGAAGCGTTTCCGGGAGTAAACGCGGCGACGATTTCGGAAGCGGTCAGGCCGTCGCGCAACAGGACGACGAAGTATATGTCGGAATTGATTTCGGCGATCTGTCGGGCAAATAATCGGGTTTTAAGAATCAATACGGGGAAATATAATTATTTAAAATATAATATTAATAAAACGTAAGAAAAAATAATAAAAATCAGGTGGAAAAGATTATGGCGATTTTAGAAAATTTGAAGCCGAAAAGCGTGTTTTACTGGTTTGAACAATTAAGCGCGATTCCACGCGGTTCCCGGCATACCAAACAGGTCAG
>CAJOFP010000124.1:0-7181 GCA_905233795.1 uncultured Oscillibacter sp.
CTATTCGATTCTTTTCCAGCGCGATGCTTAAAAATCCTGCTCTTGTCTCTTCATGAGTCGTAACGAGACTGTCAGCGGAAGTAATAAATTTATTATTTATCGACACGTCAGACGTCCATCCTCACGCTTTATTTCTATCTCAGCATTTCATATAATACGGCTTTAATTGTATGCAGGCGATTTTCCGCTTCGTCAAATACAAGAGATTGTTTTGATTCAAATACTTCGTCCGTGACTTCCATGGAATCGCGTCCGAAACGCTCTCCCATTTCTTTTCCAATCGTCGTTTTTAAATCATGAAACGCGGGCAGACAATGTAAAAATCGGCATTGCGGGCCGGCATTGTCCATTAAACTTTTCGTCACCTGATACGGCGCAAGCGCGTTGATACGCTCTTCCCAAACTTCCATAGGCTCTCCCAGCGAGACCCACACGTCCGTGTATAAAACATCCGCGTTTTTTGTGGCAATTATCGGATCTTCGCATAAATCCACCGAACCGCCTGTCGCCCGCGCTATGCCCTCACAGGTATGAAATAAATTTTCATCCGGCCAGTACGCTTTCGGGGCGCAGGCTGTAAAACGCAATCCCATTTTCGCGCACCCGACCATTAAGCTATTGCCCATGTTATATCTCGCGTCGCCCAGATATACCAGTTTAATGCCTTTTAACTTCCCGAAATGCTCCTGAATCGTCATTAAATCCGCTAAAACCTGTGTCGGATGAAATTCGTTCGTTAAGCCGTTAAATACCGGCACGCCCGCGTATTTCGCCAGTTCCTCCACGCGGGACTGTTCAAATCCGCGATATTCAATCCCGTCGTACATCCGACCCAGTACCCGCGCCGTATCCGCGATAGATTCTTTAATGCCAAGCTGACTGCCCGTCGGCCCCAGATACGTCGTACCCATGCCCAGATCACGCGCCGCGACTTCAAACGCGCAACGGGTTCTTGTGGACGTTTTCTCAAAAATCAGCGCGATATTTTTTCCGGGGAAATTCGCGTGTGGCAGTCCCGAACGCTTCCGCTCTTTCAAATCCCGCGCCGTGTCTAAAAAAACCTGAATTTCCGCCGGGGTAAAATCCAGTAATTTTAAAAAATGCTTGTGATTCTTCATGATTTTATATTTCCCGTTCTATATTTTTTATAATTTTATAATATTTTAATTAAATTAATAATTTAAATTAATACTTTTTTCATGATTGCGACGCCCGCGTCGATTTCCTCTTTCGTGATGGCCAACGGCGGCAGTAATCTTAATCCGCTTCCGGCGGTTAATACCAATAACCCGTTTTCGATTAATTGAGACGCGAGAGATTTATTACTATAACCGTCTTTGACTTCAATGCCGATCATTAAGCCCATACCGCGTGTCTTGCCCAGACAAGGCAAATTTAAAGACTCTATCTGTTCGCGTAAATATTGCCCTTTCCATTGGACTTCCAATAAAAACTCATCGCTTAAAATTTCCTGTACGGCAAGACCCGCCGCCGCGCATACCGGATTCCCCCCGAATGTCGTCGCGTGGGTTCCGGGCGTTAATATATTCTTGCATTTTTCGTTTGCCAAAAAACCGCTCATAGGCAGTCCGCCGGCGATTCCCTTCGCAAACGAAACGACATCCGGCTGAATATTATATCTCTGGAACGCGAACAGGCTTCCGGTACGGCCAATCCCGGTCTGCACTTCATCGACTAATAATAACCAGTCGCGTTCCGCGCACAACGCCGCCAATTTATTTACATAATCCCGCTCCAACGGCAATACGCCGCCCTCGCCCTGAATCAATTCGATTAAAACAGCGCAGATATTGCCGCCTACGCCCTCATCTTTTCCGAAATAATCCGCTTCCCGTTCCGCCAAATCATCCGCTTCCAATATCGAATTTATATCATTCGCCTCGGCGTAAAAAAAGCCCTCTGTGAACGGGAAAAAATAATTATGAAAAACTTCCTGTCCGGTCGCTTTCAACGTCGTAATGGTCCGCCCATGAAACGAATTTCTTAAACTAATAATACTGCCGCGTCCCGCGCCGTATTTATCAAAGCTATATTTCCGCGCCAGTTTAATTACGCCCTCATTCGCCTCACCGCCGCCGTTGGCGAAAAACACGTTTGACATCCCGGTTCTCTGACATAAAATCGCCGCCAGACGCGCCGCCGGTTCCGTGTAAAACAAATTCGAGATATGTCCCAGCTTGCCCGCCTGTTTCACAATCGCGTCCAGCCATTTCTGATTCCCATATCCCAGCGAATTGACGCCGATTCCGCTTGAAAAATCAATATATTCCTGTCCTTCAGGACTGTAAACCCGCGCTCCCTGTCCGTGATCGATTACCACCGGGAAGCGTCCGTAAGTCGGCATAATATAATCATCCGTTAAATTTTTAATCTCCTGTGAAGTCATAAATAAAATACGCCTCCCGTAATTTATATTATATATAATCTATAAGTATTATTTATATTTATATTATTTTAAATTTATTTATTCGCGTTTTGACGGCGTTCGCCTTTTCGCCGTTCGGCCTTACGGCGTTCCCCGTCCTCGCGTTTCAACATGGTCCCGATTCCCTCATCGCTTAATAATTCAATTAAAATCGAATGCGGAATGCGTCCGTCCAGAATATGCACACGCTCCACGCCGCCCGTGATAGCGTCCGCGCAACATTGCATTTTGGGGATCATCCCGCCGGATATAATTTTCTCTTCCAGCAATCCCGGAATTTCCTCCATGCGAATCACGCGGATTAAACTTTCCTCATCCGCCGGATCGCGTAACAGACCGCGCACGTCTGTTAATAAAATCAACTTTTCGGCGCGTAACGCCACAGCCAGTTCCGCCGCCGCCGTATCCGCGTTGATATTATACGCCGTGTCCGTGTCTATCCCCTGCGCGACGGTCGCCACGACCGGAATATAGCCGCTCTCCAGCGCGTTTTCCACCGGCTCCGGATTCACACCCGTGATTTTGCCGACTAATCCATATTGCTCGTCTAATTTTTCCGCCTGAAATAACGCGCCGTCCATGCCGCAAAGCCCGACGGCCTGTCCGCCCAGTCGATTAATCTGCGCGACTAAGTCTTTATTTACTTTNNGCACTATATCCATCGTCTCTTGATCCGTATAGCGCAAGCCGTTAACGAATTTCGATTCATGGCCGATTTTTTTTAACATTTGCGAGATTTCAGGACCGCCGCCGTGAACCATGACGGCGCGAATGCCGACTAAACGCAATAATATTATATCGCTCATGACGGCTTCGCGCAATTCCCGCGAAATCATAGCGTTGCCGCCGTATTTAATCACAATCGTTTTACCGGTATATTTCTGGATATACGGCAGGGCTTCTATCAGCGTTTGGGCCTGTTGTTCGTGGGACGACATCAAATCCCCCCTGATTTTTTAATTTATATATTTTATATATAATACGCGAATCAAGGCAAGTCAAACGGGAATCAGACCTTGATTCGCGTGAATTTATTATTTTTATTATTAATTTTATAATTATCTCTTGTTAGACCGCCGCCAGATGTTCATTTTTTCAGCCGCCGCGATTAATTCTTCTCTGAATTGCGGATGCGCTATATTAATCAAACCTTCGGCGCGTTCCCATGTGGATTTGCCTTTGACGTTAAATTTGCCGTATTCCGTTACTAAATAATGCAGATTGGGACGCGTACAAGTCGTCGCGGAGCCTTCTAAAAGCGTCGGACGGATACGGGATTTTAATTCGCCGGTTTTCTTGTCTTTCACCGCCGACGAACAGCATATAAAACTTTTGCCGCCTTTGGATAAATACGCGCCCATGACGAAATCCAGTTGCCCGCCCGCGCCGGAGATATGCCGCGTCCCGGACGATTCGGACGAAACTTGTCCGTATAAATCAATATCCACCGCGCCATTGATTGAAATAAAATTATCAATCTGGGAAATTCGCGCAATATCGTTCGTATAGCTTACCGGCGCGGCCATACAAGCCGGATTATTATTTAAATAATCATATAATTTTTTCGTCCCGGCGGCGAACGCGTAAGACTGGCGGCCCCGGTCAAACGGTTTTTTCGCGCCCGTGATTTTCCCGGCTTTCGCTATATCCACAAACGCGTCCACATACATTTCCGTTTGAACGCCCAAATCTTTCAAATCCGACTCGGCGATTAATTTTCCAATCGTGTTCGGCATGGACCCAATGCCTAATTGCAGACACGCGCCGTCCGGAATTTCTTCCACGACTAATTTCGCTACGGCCATATCGATTTCAGACGGGACGCCGGAACCGCCGCCCAGTTCTTCCATCGGCGGGTTATCGCCCTCTACAATCATGGTCACGTCGTCGATATGCACACAGTGATCAAATCCGCCCTGACAGACCGGGACATTTTTATTGACTTCCACAATAATTACTTCAGCCGTCTCGCATACGGCTTTCATATGCGACGCGGACGGGCCAAAATTAAAATAGCCGTGTTCATCCATCGGCGCGACTTGGAACATCGCCACGCGGGACGGCTCTATACAATTCCGATACCAGCCGGGCAATTCAGAATAACGCAACGGCGCGTAAAACGCAATGCCTTCAGAAATCGCTTTGCGTTCGATTCCCGACATATGCCATGAATTCCATATAAAATGATCCGGCGCGTGGGGAACGTCAAAAATATTAGGCCGGTGCATTAAAATCCCGCCCCGGACTTTCACGCCTTCCAATTCGGGCCAACGCATAGCCAAAGCGCGATCCAGCGCGACAGGCGTCGTCACACACCAGCCATAGTCCACCCAATCGCCGGATTTGACGGACTTGACCGCCTCTTCCGGCGTCGTCAATTTGCGTTTGTATTCATCCTGATAACGCATAATATAAAAACCTCCAGTAATATCCCTCAAAAATATATCTATAAAATTATAAAATTTTTATTTTATATTTTTTATCTTTTTATCATATCAAACGCGGCGTTAAATTGCAAGCCCGCGTAAAACCGCGTTTGATTTTATCCCGTTATTTAATCCCGGCTTTTCAATCGCTTTTATTTTTAAAAAATAAATTTTTTAAGCGTTCAAGCCGTTTTCGACGCCGTTCCCGAATCGCCAATTTTTCACTTAAATCTCTGGAACCGACGCCGTAGACAAGATATAAAATAATACCGGATACAAGCATAATAAACACAGTAGACGCGCAACGGCGACCCGACGCGTTAATATTATAGCCGTATAAACCTTCTTCGCGGCTCATGCTTTGAATAACCATTGCGTAAGTTGTGCCGTATGCGCTGGCGAACGCGGCGGACATGTCATATTCTGTAAATAACGCGTTGAAATTCAAAGCGAATACGGCTAAAACGCTGGGCAGAATCACGGGTAATTTCACGCGTAAAAACGTATAGACCGGCCCCGCGCCCATATTTCGCGCCGCCTCTTCCATTTCCTCGCCGATCATGTAAAACGACGCCCGGATCATGCGTAAAGAAAACGGTAATTTTGTGACAACATACGCGATAATAATTAAAATCTTCACTCTGTCGGCGTAATATAAATTTTGATTGAATACATACCAGACATCGGAATGATTGAAAAACACGCGGTAAGAATAGCAAATCAAAATCGTCGGCAGAAGCCACGGGAATAATAACGCGTATTCAAGAATCATGCCGGATTTCTTATGCTTGAAAATATATTCACAGGCGATTAAAACGATTATACAGGCAAGCGCGGCGGCGATAACGGATAATATAAAACTTGTTTGAATACCGCTTAAAGTCGCCTGATTGGAGAATACGCCTGAAATAGACCCCTCGCGGATTTTATAATTCCCGCGTGATGTCAAATACGCGTAATCTTCCTGACCAAAGAAATTAATCAGCGTCCAGTTTTTCAAATCCAGACGGCGCATACGAACCGCGCCGTAAGTCTGGAAAGAAAATAATAGAATCATGACAACGGGGGTAATATAAATAATAAATAAAATATAAGCGTATACATGTATCAAAATATTTGCTATAGGATTTGTGATTTTTTGCTTTTGCAATCTGGCTTTTGTTTTCGATACGGATAAATAATGACCTTTACGCTCGTAAAAAGATAAAATTGTCAATAATACAATCGTGAAGCAAGCCAATATAATAGACAATAACGCGGCGCGGGCCTGCGGGAAAGATTCGTCAGCGACGGACGATCCGGCGAGACGGACAATTTCGGGATTAATCGAATCATAGCCCAGTAAAGTCGGCGCGCTCATGGCGCAAAGACCCGTGACAAACGTCATGACCGTGAGAGAAAATAAAGTCGGCAATAACGTCGGGAACACGACTTGAAATAATACGCGAACCGGTCCCGCGCCCATATTTCGCGCCGCTTCGATAATATTATAATCTATGCCCCTGATGGCATTGCGCAAGAATAACGCGTGATTACTGGTACAGGCGAACGTCATGGTAAATAATACGGCGTTGAAACCCGTGAACCAGTTGGCGCGGAAATCGGGGAATATATCGCGCAAAAAAGCCGTCAGAACGCCGTCCCCGGCGTATAAAAACATATAGCCCGTGACAAGCGCGACGCCGCTGTAAATCAGCGTCGTCATGTAACCTAATCTTAAAATCCCCGCGAATTTAATATCAAAATATTCCGTCAATAATACGATAGATACGCCTATAATATTAACAGTCACAACAAGACAAATCGCCAATTTTAACGAGTTCCAGACATATTTCCACATATTGCCCGCCATAAAAAATCGCAATACCGCGAACGGATCCGGCTCCCCGGCGGCGTTTTTGGCGTTAAATATACTCATCAGCGTATTAAAACAAGGCGCCAACATGAAGCCGAAAAACAAATACGCGAAAAACAAGCCGCCAATCAAATAAAACGCCGTATTTATATTTAAAAATCCCGGTTTTATACGCTTATCCGTCATGTTAAAATCCCCCCATGCCGGACGCCACGCCGGATTGACCGGCTTGACCCGTCCCCACGCGGAAACCCGATTCTTTGCGCGTGTTATTAATATTATTATCCATATTATTTTCCGGCGCGGGATAACTCATTAAATCAGCCGGATTTAAATTCACTGTCACCTGTTCGCCGGGCTCGTAAATCCTGACGCCGTCATTTTTCTCGATTACTTTTAAAATCTGACTGCCAATATATATATAATATTTAATATATAACCCGTAATATTCTAT
>CAJOFP010000124.1:7282-9637 GCA_905233795.1 uncultured Oscillibacter sp.
TTTATATCGCCGATAAAATTACAGACAAATTCCGTCTTGGGATGATTATAAATCTCATTCGGCGCGCCGATCTGTTCCACCACGCCTTTGTTAAATACGGCGATACGATCCGAAAGCGTCAGCGCCTCTTCCTGATCGTGCGTGACATAAATGCTGGTAATGCCGAAATCCTGTTGCGTCTTTTTCAATTCCTGTCTTAACTGTACGCGCAATTTCGCGTCCAGATTCGACAACGGCTCATCCAGACAAATAATCGCCGGTTCCGTCACTAAGGCGCGGGCGATGGCGACGCGCTGTTGTTGTCCGCCGGACAGCATGGATACAGCCTGTTTTAAATGGCTTTCCGTTAAATCCACTTTTTCCGCGACAATCCTGACTTTTTTGTCAATTTCAGATTTTTTTAATTTTTTGACTTTTAAGCCAAACGCGATATTGTCATAAACCGTCATGGTCGGGAACAGCGCGTAATTTTGAAATACTATGCCAATATTACGCCGCTCAATCGGAACATCTGTAATATCCTGTCCCCGGACGAAAATTTTCCCTTGCGTCGGCTGGATAAATCCGGCGATTGTCCGAAGCGTGGTTGTTTTTCCACACCCGGACGGGCCTAAAAACGTGAAAAACTCGCCCTCTTTGACATGAATATTAATATTATTTAAAGCCGTAAACTCGCCGAATTTTACGACAATATCTTGCAGACGGATCACGCGTTCCACCCCTTTATAACATTACATATTATATTACTTTTATATTTCCGTCTTTTAAATATCATCCGGGAATGGCGCGTTCCATCCCGGATGATATAATATTAATAATTATTAATAATATTTAATATAATAAAATTATATATAATTTTTATATATTATCCGGCGGACTGCGTAAGCGTCGCCCAGTCGAGATTCTCCCAATCCGGTTCGGCGGGGGCGTTGTCGTCAGACCAGAAAAAGCCCAGATTCGTCAAAATATTCGTCCATTCGGCGGAATGCGCCGCGACATAGGCGGCGTAAGTCATACCCGTTCCGGGAATCTCAGACAGCGCGAAATTGTTTAATAAATAAATGCCGGGAATATCCTCGCCGTATACCAGCTCGGCGGCGTCTTGATTGCATGGAAATGAATCAAACTCTTCAGCCCAGTCCGCCTGAACTTCCGCGCTCCCGAACCATTCCGCGAAGGCTTTGACCGCTTCCGTCTCATGTTCCGTCCGGCCCGCACGGTCTAATATGCCGATATATTCCGCGATATAATACGTCCCGTCCTGAATATTCACCAAGCTCCAGTTCTCCGGGTCGAACGTGCCGCGCAACGGATTGTCGGAACTTTCGGCGGCGGCGTCGATTTTGCCGTATAACGCCGACGAATAATATTCCGATATAGCCACGTCGCCTTTGTTCAACGGATCAAAGCCGTATTGATAATCATCGCCGCCCGATACGCCGTCCGCGCAGAATTTCCACAGCGTTTTCCAGCCGTCAATAGACACGCCGCCCGCCGGGGAAGCCGGATCGACAAAGGCGTATAACAACGCCGAATTAATATTCGCGTTCGTCGTCCCGCCGACTTTGTTCTGACGATACCATGAATAGCCGGAATTTACCACATCCGCCCAGTGTTCAAAATTCAATTCCTCGCCGTTCGTCCCCAGTTCGTCCGTGCGATAGAGCATTAAAATATTTTGAATCACAATGCCATACGCCAAGCCGGGATATTGATACTCCCCTACCGTATCCGCCCATGACGGCGTCCAGTCGATTAAATTTAAATTCTCATATTGGCCGTCGATAATCTGTCCCCAGCGGGTTTCATTCAGGCCAAATATTATATCGCCGTCGCGGTTCTCGTTCGCCGACTGTACGGCGGCGGTATCGCCGGAAATCACGGAATTGTCATCCATGCTGACAGTAAATCCGGCGTCTTGGGCTTCCTGTTTCAACCATAAAGCCCGCTCGGTGGAATTGGAATTGGAATAAATCCGGATCGTAACGTCCGAATAATCCGCCCCGTCCGTGACAGGCGCCGCGGCTTCCGGGTTCGCGTCCGCGCCGTCATTCGCGCCATTATCCGCACTGTCAGATTGCGCGTTTCCGCCCCCGCACGCGGCAAGCGTCAGCGCCATGCACAACGCCAATAAAACGGCCCACATCTTTTTCATAATCATCATCCCGCCTTCCGTTTCCACAAAAATTTTAAAATTTTCGAGATTTTCCGCGCCGTGAATTACTATATATTATAACATACTGTAAATTATCTGGCAATATATATTTCTATCAATCAAAGCGAAAATCCAAAATATGCCAAATTGATTATAATAATATCTATTATCTATATTATATATTACGTTTCCTGTAATAA
>CAJOFP010000125.1 GCA_905233795.1 uncultured Oscillibacter sp.
AGTTATATCACAATACGCGCCCGGACGGGGAATTATTGCCGCAGGAGGCGAACGCGTTCGGACTGTTGGAGAAATTGGAAATCGAATATGACCGGGTATCCGGGGACCCGGCGGATAATATGGAAAAATGCGACGAAGTCAGTAAAATTTTAGGCGTACCGGTATGCAAAAATTTATTTTTATGCAATCGGCAAAAGACGAATTTTTATTTGCTGTGTATGCCGCCGCACAAGCCGTTCAAGACAAAAGATTTAAGCGCGCAAATCGGATCGGCGCGGCTGTCATTCGCGCCGGAGGAATTTTTATGGGAATATTTACGCTGTACGCCCGGTTCCGCGACGATCTTGGGTTTGCAGTTTGATATAAATCATCAGGTGCGCTTATTAATGGATCGGGAGATTTATAATGCGGATTTTATAAGCTGTCATCCGTGTATATGCACAAGCAGTTTGAAATTAAAAACGGCGGATGTGTTAAATAAATTATTGCCGTACAGCGGACATGAAGTCACGATTGTGGATTTGCCGGATTATAATAATTTATAAAATTAAAAAATAAAAATAATAAAAAAATCGCGCATGAAAAGGGGGCGGAATATGCGTTTATTGATTATCCGGCACGGGGACCCGGATTATGAACGGGACTGTCTGACGGAACAGGGAAAACTGGAGGCGGAATTATTGGCGGACGCGTTGGAAAATACGCGGATTGACGCGGCGTATGTATCGCCGCTGGGTCGCGCCCGTCTGACGGCGAAGCCGGTTTTGGAGCGAAAAAATATCGAACCGGAGATTTTATACTGGTTACGGGAATTTGACGCGAAAATCCGACGCCCGGACCGCCCGGATGATTTGTCCATCGCGTGGGACTGGTTGCCGGCGGATATGGCCCGCGAAGATGATTTTTATAATATATCTACTTGGGAAAATCCGGCGGTAATAGCAAAAAGCGACGCGCCGAAAAAATATAAAATAATCTGTGAGAATCTGGACGCGCTTTTGGATTCGCACGGCTATCGGCGGGATGGGCGTATTTATCGGGCGCATGAGGCGAATAATAAAACAATCGCGTTTTTCTGTCATTTCGGATTGGAAAGCGTGATTTTAAGCCGGTTATTAAATATCTCGCCCATGTTATTATGGCACGGATTTTGCGCGTTGACATCTTCAGTAACGACGGTTTACACGGAAGAGCGACGGCAGGGAATCGCGTCGTTCCGGGTGAGCGAATACGGGGATATATCGCATTTGAAACGCGCCGGGGTGGAGCCGTCTTTTTCGGCGCGATTCTGTGAGCGTTTTGATGATATAGATTCGCGGCATGATTAAAAATTTTTAAAATTTTAAAAATAATAAAAATTTAAAAAATAAATAATAAAAATAAAAAACCGTCGGAGCGGCGTGATTGCGCTTTTCCGACGGTTTTTATTTTTTTAATTATAAAAATAATATTAATTAATATTTAAATAATATTATTTCGCAATGACTTTTTTCAGGCGGGCGAAGCGGGGGAGAGAATCTTCTTTCGGGAGATTGGGTTCGCCCTGAATCAGCGGCAGAGCGTAATCAATAAAGCCCTGTTCAATGCCGTTGTGATCTTGATTAATCCATTCAAGCGGGACTTTCTTTTCCGTATTGGCGACATCGGTGAGATTTAATAACGCCGGTTTGCAGGTATATTTGCCGTTTTCACGGGTGCAGGCGAATCCGACCATTTTATCGGTCACGCCGGCGACGGCGTTCTTGACGGCTTCGGCGCCGGACATATAAGATTCTTCAATGTCCGTTTCGGACGCCAAATGGGCGCCGCAACGCTGTAACAGGCTTAATTCAATCCCGCGGACTTTCGCGCCGGTGCGTTCTTTCACGATATTGGCGAGCATAGCGGCCAGACCGCCGAGCTGGGCATGTCCGAATCCGTCCGTCGCGGAAGTCTTGGCTTCAGACACGAAAGAGCCGTCGGCATAGTGAATGCCTTCGGACACGGCGACCATGCAGTTGCCGTTGGCCTTATAAATACGCTCTACGTCGGCCAAGAATTTATCCATATCGAAATCGACTTCGGGGACGTAAATCAAATCCGGACCCGCGCCTTTGGCGCAAGCCAGAGCGGACGCCGCCGTCAGCCATCCGGCGTGGCGGCCCATGATTTCGATCACGCAGACCAATCCCGTGTCATATACGCGGGCGTCCTGATAGACTTCCATGCAGGACGTGGCGATATATTTCGCCGCCGACGCGAAACCGGGGCAGTGATCCGTGCCGTAAAGATCGTTGTCAATCGTTTTGGGAACGCCCATTACGCGGCATTCATAGCCGACTTTCTGCATATATTTAGAAATTTTATTGCAGGTGTCCATCGAGTCGTTGCCGCCGTTATAGAAGAAATAACGCACGTCATATTTTTTGAAAATTTCGAGAATGCGCTTGTATTCGCTGTCGTCCACATCGGGATCGGCCATTTTATGGCGGCAGGAGCCGAGCGCGGAAGACGGGGTATATTTTAACAATTCCAGTTCTTTCGGGTCCTCCTCGCTCATGTCGAACAGCCGGTCGTTCAAAACGCCCATAATGCCGTGTTCGGCGCCGAAAACACGCGTAATATTGGGATTTTTCAGCGCGGTGTCGATTACGCCGTAGACACTGGCGTTAATCACGGAAGTCGGACCGCCCGACTGACCTACGATACAGGCGCCTTTCAGTTCACTCATGGGAAATTCCTCCTCAAGATTTGGTAATTCTTATCATAACATCCAAAAAAAGAATTGTAAATACCTTGCAATTTATTTTTTTTGTGATATGATAGAAAAGTAAATTGTTTCCGCTTTCACGCATGACTTAAGATATAATAATAAAATCTCACGCGCCGAATAATATTTTTATTTTTAATATTTATTTATTTATATTTTTCACGCCTGAGAGATTTTTTATTTAAAATAAAAATCAATTTATTAATTATTTAATTATTATAAAATTTTCAATAAATTGGTTTTATAAATCCATGATCCATCGAGAGCGGGAGCAAAAATTTGTACGGGAGATGATTGTTATGGCCTACACCAAGCCGGTCACCACCACCGAGATGTTCAAGAAGGCATATAACGGGGGTTACGCTATCGGCGCGTTTAACGTGAACAACATGGAAATCGTGCAGGGCATCACCGAGGCCGCCAAAGAACTGGAAGCGCCGCTGATCCTCCAAGTATCCAAAGGCGCCCGCGCTTACGCGAATCACACTTATCTGGTGAAACTGGTAGAGGCCGCTATTATCGAGACCGGCCTGCCCATCACGCTCCATCTGGATCACGGCGACAGCTTTGAACTCTGCAAGAGCTGTATCGACGGCGGTTTCACGTCCGTCATGATCGACAAGAGCGGTCTGCCTTTCGACGAAAATATTAAAATCACGAAACAGGTCGTCGAATACGCGCACGATCACGGCGTCGTCGTCGAGGCCGAACTCGGCACGCTGTCCGGCATTGAGGACGAAGTGAACGTCTCCGCCGAGGCCGCGTCCTATACGCGTCCTGAAGAAGTCGAGGAATTTGTCCAGAGAACCGGCTGCGACTCTTTGGCGATTGCCATCGGCACTTCCCACGGCGCCTATAAATTCACCGCCGCCCAATGCACCCGCAATGAGAAAGGCGAACTCGTCCCGCCGCCGCTGCGTTTCGACGTTCTGGAAGAAGTCTCCAAGCGTCTGCCCGGCTTCCCGATCGTTCTGCACGGCTCGTCTTCCGTACCCCAGCAATTCGTGAAGATGGTCAACGAGAACGGCGGCAAAATGCCCGACGCCGTGGGTATCCCCGAAGAACAGCTCCGCAAAGCCGCGAAACTGGCGGTCTGCAAGATCAATATCGACTCTGACCTCCGGCTGGCGATGACCGGCACTATCCGCAAATATTTCGCTGAACATCCTGATCACTTCGATCCGCGTCAGTATCTGACCCCGGCCCGCGCCGCCATTAAAGAACTTGTCAAGCACAAGATCACTGACGTTCTGGGCTGCGATCACAAGGCGTTTTAATTAAATTAATTCATTTTAATTAACGCCGAAAAT
>CAJOFP010000126.1:0-7776 GCA_905233795.1 uncultured Oscillibacter sp.
ACGAAATCACGGCGTAATATTTAAACAAGCCCTGAATCGACATTGTAGCTAAAATATAGCCTAAAAACATAGCGCCCGTATCGCCCATGAACATCTTGGCCGGATTGAAATTATACGGCATGAATCCCACGCACGCGCCGACCAACGCCGCTAAAACTATAGCCACGTCCGATTCGCCCAATAATAACGCCAATACTAACATCGTCGTCGCGGAAATCGTCGAAACGCCGTTGGCGAGACCGTCTAAGCCGTCTATCAAATTCACGGAATTTGTCACGGCGACGATCCATAAAACCGTAAACGGTATAGATAAATTGCCCAACATCCAATATAAATTGCTTGAAAATATATTCGGATTGGAAAACGCCTGAATCGTCACGCCGTTCAACGCCGGAATTAACGCCGCCAAAATTTGTACAATAAATTTCACTTTCGCGGATAAAACCACGCTGTCATCGACGACGCCTAACACCACAATCACAACCGCGCCGAGCAATACGCTTTTCATCTCCGGCGTCATGGGGACAAATAACAGCGTAGAAATCATAAAGCCGATAAAAATCGCCAGACCGCCCAGACGCGGCGTCGGGACTTTGTGCATTCTGCGCCCGTCTTTCGGGACATCTATCGCGCCGACTTTATAAGCGAACGTCCGCACAATCGGCGTCATGAGAAAACTAAATACAAGAGCGATGAATAAAGCCAAAAGCACATACGCCAAAAGAAGATTATCATAACCCATATAGACCATAAAATTAAATTATCCTCCGTCATTGAGGCCGGAAAAAATCGCAATCCGGTATTTTTATTATTTTATTATTTTTATTTATTTTTATATTTATTATTTATATTAATTATATTTATTATATTTATTATCTTGGCAGGAAGCCCAATTTCTTATGCGTTTTCAAGAGCGTTTTGCGGGCGATTTTACTTGCCCGTTCCGCCCCGGCTTTATATATCTCTTCCAGATATTTCTTGTCTTTTAATAAACGCTCCGTCTCCTCCCGGATCGGCTTTAAAATCTCAATCACCGTATCGCCCACGGCGGATTTTAACTGTCCGTATCCCTGACCGTCAAATCTTGCGATAATATCCGGCATATTTTCCCCCGTCGCCGCGCTGTAAATCGCCAATAAATTTGACACGCCCGGTTTTTCCGCCGGATTATATAAAATTCTCCCGTCGCTGTCCGTGACGGCGCGTTTAAATTTGCGTTTTATATCCTCCGGCTTGTCCAGTAAAAATACACAGCCTTCCGGGTCTGACTTGCTCATTTTATCTTCCGGGCGATTTAAGCTCATGATTCTCGCGCCGACTTCAGGTATAAACGGCTCCGGAATTGTAAATATATTGCCGTAAATATTATTAAATCTCGTCGCTATATCGCGGCATAACTCAACATGCTGTTTCTGATCCGCGCCCACGGGAACCAAATCCGCCTGATATAATAAAATATCCGCCGCCATCAAGACCGGATAAGTAAACAATCCGGCGTTGATATTATCCGCGTGGCGTTGCGATTTCTGTTTAAATTGCGTCATGCGGGATAACTCGCCGAATTGCGTATAACAGCCCAAAATCCAGCTTAATTCCGCGTGTTCCGGGACATGGCTCTGGATAAATAAAATACACTTTTCCGGGTCCAGTCCACAGGCGATATATTGCGCAAGTTGCGTCATACACCGCCGCCGCAGATCCGCCGGATTCTGCCGCACTGTAATCGTGTGCAAATCGACAATGCAATACACGCAGTCATATTGATCTTGCAGGGCTTTCCAATTCCGAATCGCGCCCATATAAGAACCAAGCGTCAATTCGCCGCTGGGCTGAATGCCGCTGAATATTCTTTTTTTGATAATCTCCTGATTTTCCGTCCCGTTTTTCGCCGTCTCCTGATTCGCCGTTTCCGTCATTTTTTTCGCACTCTCCCTGTTGTCCTGATATATCCCGCCTGATTTTTTATCGCATATTTATTTTTAATCTTGATTGCAATCCCTGTTTTATTTTCCATTATTTTCATATTTTTTCTTTTCGGCGGTCTTATCATTTTATTTTAACATACGCCGATAAAATTTACAATCAAGACCGGCGTTTCGGTTTGTAAATTTTCATCGACTTTAAATCCGTTTCAAATATTTCAAATCCGGTCATTTCCTGTCATAACGCTTGACAAGACATTTCCCGCGCTTTATACTGTCTGTTATTACCAAAATATATTGTCATATATCTTGTAAATCTTGCGAAAATATAAAAAATATAAAATTTTTTAATAACGCGTCGTCCGGCGATTTCAAGGCGATTTTTAATTTTTAAATTTTTTTAAATTTTTCAAATTTTTTTAATTTTTAAGGACAGAAAACAAAATGGAAGAGAGAATATTAGAAAAAAATCAAGAGATTCAAGACAATCAAGACAGTCAAGCGCAAGAGCAAAATCAAGATAATAATCAAGATAATCAAGCGCAAAATCAAGACAATCAAGAGCAAGAGCAAGAACAAAATCAAGAAAATATTCAAGAAAATACTCAAGAACAGAATCAAGACGCCGAGACGCCCCCGGTCACGGTCAAAGAATACGGCCCGGAGGCGTTCGGTTTAAAATACGAAACCAGTTTGTTAAAGCCGATTGAAAATCCCGCATTAAATCCCGACCGCTGGCGAAACGTCCAAGACGATTGGAACGCGCCTGATTCCGTCCGGCATACGCGGAGCGTACAAATTCCGGCGGATCGTCTGGAAATTCTCGACGGCGATTTGAACGGCGAATTTGACGCCGATCATAACCGTTATGAGCATGAAAATGATAATCACGGCGAAAATGATGATAATAATAATCATGATGATTATGACAGGGCGGAGGAAGAACGGCGTCTGCGGGACGAACTGGAACGATGTAAAAAACGCGCCGAAAAAAATCCGCCCGCCGGAGAACCGGAAGCGGCAATGGCTTATAACAATCTCGCGCATTTCTGTCAGACCGACGGACGCATGGAAGAAGCCGAAAAATTATATTGTGAGGCGTTGGATATTTACCGCCGTCTCGCGGATCGACATCCGGCGGCGTATGAGCCATACGCGGCGCGAATCTGCGCGAATTTAGCCGTTTTACTATCCGGCGCGGAGAAAATCAGCGCGGCGGAATGGTTTTACCGTCAGGCGCTGGACGCGTGGCGGCGTCTCGCGGAACGGCATCCGGTTTTATACGCGCCGGAAGTCGCCGACGCCTGTTCCCATCTGGGATTGTTTTTATTTTATATCAAACAGGACAGACCGGCGGCGCGTCCGTTTCTCGAACACGCGCTTGCTTTATATGACCAATACCCGCGTTTGGCGTTCAAAGCCGCCGACACGCGCCGTATGATCGACGAATATTATAATTAATATTATTATAATTAATATTAAATTTATAAAAATTATATAAAAATATAAAAATCCGGACGGGAAGGGTGTGTACTATCCATGCTGAAAATAAGCGTCCGAATGCCGCCGGACGCCGGAGAGGCGGAATTGAAACGGGAAATTTTGCGTATTTTACGCTGTCGCCGGGATGATTTACAGGAATTTCATATTATACGGCGCAGTTTGGACGCCCGTGAAAAGCCCGTGTATTTATACGCCGTCGCCGCGCGGGTCCGGGACGAAAACGCCGCGCTCCGCCGCGCCGGACGCTATGTCAGCCGTCTGGAACCCGGTGAGGATTATACAATCCCGGAAGAATTTAATTTTATTAATAATATTAATATTAATCACGCCGAAAACGCGGATGATAAAGCGAAAAACGGCGCGGGAGAAATAATAAATCAACCCCGTCCCGTTGTGGTCGGCGCGGGCCCGGCGGGATTGTTCGCCGCGCTTGTACTCGCCCGCGCCGGATTAAAGCCAATCTTAATCGAACGCGGACAGCCTGTCGAACAGCGTAAAAAAGATGTCGAATTATTTCAATCCGGCGGCGTATTTAATCCGGCGTCGAATATACAATTTGGCGAGGGCGGCGCGGGCGCGTTCTCGGACGGGAAACTGCATACCGGTACACGCGATCCCCGACATAAATTTATCGCCCCGCGGGATATTTTAATCGACGCCAAGCCCCATATCGGCACGGATTTTTTATATATTATTTTACAGAATTTCCGCCAAGAATTATTAAAATTAAACGCCGAAATTAAATTTAATCATATTTTAACCGGTCTTGAAATCGAAAACAAAAAATTACGCGGGATTATTTTATTAAATCCCGACGGCGAAAAAATCAATTTACCCTGTACGCGTTTAATCTTAGCCCCCGGACACTCGGCGCGGGATACGTTTGAAATATTATATCAATCCGGCGTCCCCATGATTCAAAAAGCGTTCGCCGCCGGGGTTCGTATCGAACACGCGCAAAATAAAATTAATTCGTCCCAATACGCCGGCGCGCCGCGCTATTCGATTTCAAGATTAAAAAACAAGACCAAAAATCAAGATTATAAACTGCCTCCCGCGTCCTATCAGCTTTCCTGTCATTTATCCGCGCAAAATCAAGCCGTTTCTGATTTTGACGACATTCCCGCGTGGAACAGCGGGCGCGGCGTGTTTTCATTCTGCGTCTGTCCGGGCGGCGTCGTGATTCCCGCCGCGTCCGAATTTGGCGGCGTCGTCACAAACGGCATGAGCGAATACGCCCGCGACGGCGAGAATATCAACGGCGGCTTACTGGTCAGCGTCACGCCCGCCGATTTCCACACGCAAATCGACGGCGATCCCAATCATCCGTTGGCGGGGATTTTATTCCAGCGTCAATTAGAACAGGCCGCTTTCCAACTCGCTAACCCGGATTTTAAAAATAATAAAAATAATTTAAATCACGGCTTTTACGCGCCGGTTCAGCGCGTGGGGGATTTTTTGAATCATATCCCGTCATTCGGTCCCGGACGCGTCAATCCGACGTATCAACCCGGCGTCACTTGGACGGATTTGCATTTATGCCTGCCGCCGTGGATGTCCGACGCGCTTGAACAGGCGATTCCCATTCTGGGCGGCAAATTACGCGGTTTCGATGATCCCGACGCGGTCTTGACAGGCGTCGAGACGCGCAGTTCGTCCCCGGTCAGAATTTTGCGCGGCGCGGATTATCAATCCGAAATTCGCGGCTTTTATCCATGCGGAGAGGGCGCGGGATACGCCGGCGGCATCATGTCCGCCGCCACGGACGGTATGTTATGCGCCGAGGCGTTATTAAAAGATTATTTTCAATCCATATAAAAAATAAATAAAAATAAATCCCCTGTTCCGTTTTGATTGAATTTTTAATATTATTTTTATTTATCCGGGTCAAACGCGGCGTAAAGATCAAGAGAAAGGGTCTCATTGGGGCCGTCGTATTCCAGCGCGTATGGGATGAAAATAGATTGATTATTTGAATCTTCCGGGAATTGGCATAAAATATAGCCGTTTGTGATTTGATAAGTCCCGGAATTTTCCTGCTTATGCAGCGTATCGGTATTAAATTCCTCGACGGTCAGATCATCGCGGCTTTCGCCGGAGAAAAACGCGAAATGTTCCGGCGCGGCGAACGCCACGCGATAATAAATCCCGCCCGCCTGTACAGTCCACGCCCTGCCGTTGATTCTTTCGCGGACGCGTTCGGCGATTCCGTCATCGGCGGCGGCGCGGCGGTTCAGTTCAGCCGCGTAACCGTCCGGATCGGCCAGAGACGCTAATTGCTCAATATTGTCACACCATGTAACGGAATCCGTGGAAACGCGCAGACGCTCAAAATCAGGCAAGCCGGGTTTAGAAAACGTAATGATTTTATTTCCCGACAGCATATCGGCGGGGATTAAAAACGTCTCGGCGAACCAGACATAATGCCCGGCGGGGATTTCGTTGAGAAAATCGCTGTAATAGAAATCCGGCAGCCATACGCACGCGCCGGGAATCCGTTCCGACGGATATATATTATTTATATTATTATTTGCGCTTCGGCGCGTATTTTGGCGCGTGTCTCTGATTGTAACGGACGCGGATCGGCTGTCGATAGAAACAGACCGGCGTTCCGGGGCCGTAATCGAATAGCACAGATAAACCAAACGATTGACGCTTTCCGGGTCGGCGGGGTCTCTATATGAATCGTCGATATAAATTCCAAATATCTCCGCCGCGCCATATTGAAAAACTTCCGCGTTACTGTCCGCGTTATCTTGCGTATTTACCGTATTATTCGTATTATTCGCGTTATTCGCGCCGTCTTGCGTATTGTTTAAATCTTCTTGCGCGTTATCCTGCGTATTATTGAAATCTTCTTGCGCGTTATTCGCGCCGTCTTGCGTATTGCTTAAATCTTCTTGCGCGTTGATTTCCTGTCCGCGCCCGGAAACGGCGTCGGACGCGTTGGGGGAAGTGCGGGGCGCGGCGCAGGCCGTCGCCACAAACGTGAATGTTAAGAGCAATAAAATCGTTTTTTTCATGATAAGCCCTTTATCCTTTTTTATTCCCGCTTTTTTGTTTTTTTCTTAAACAAGAACGTATAAAACAACAATTATATTATAAATATATTCCAATTCCTGTCAATGATAGAAATTTCTAAATTTTTATATTATTTTTTTATATTTTTTGTGAAATTTAAATAAAGGGCCGTTTATAAATTTTATCAATTCTCATGCGTCAGACGCCAGCGCAGGCCGGAATATCGACGCTGTTTTTTATCATTCCGCGCCATCGCTCCAAGAATATCGCCGTCCCCCACGGCGATAAACAATTCACGGGCGCGGGTCAAAGCCGTATATAAAACGCCCCGCGCCATCAGAGCCGGCGCGGCGGGCGTCGCCGCCAGAATCACGCACGGATATTCGCTGCCCTGTGATTTATGCACGGTAATCGCGTAAGCCAATTCTATTTCAGACAGCATTTCCAGCGCGTAAGCGGCTTCGCGTCCGTCGAAATCAATCGTCAGCCATTTTCCCGACGGGTCAATCTCGGCGATATAGCCGACATCGCCGTTAAAAATCCCGGTTCCGGATGTCTTGTCTTTCACGCGTTTCCAGATTATATCATAATCATTGCGAATCTGCATGACGCGATCTCCCTCCCGGAAAACGCGGCTCCCCCATCGGATTTCGCGCTTGTAAGCAAGATTATTTAAATTATTATTTAAATTATTATGATTAAAATCAGGATTTAACGCGTTTTGCAATAATAGATTTAAATTTTCCGTACCGCAGGGACCTTTTCTTGTAGGCGTCAGAACTTGTATTTTCTCCGGCGAAATTCCAAGACGTTCCGGGAGACGCGTCCGGCATAGATTGACAATCTCCCGCGCCGCCTCTGACGGGTTTTTTCGGGATAAAAAGAAAAAATCGCTTTGCTTTTGATTGCTTAAAATCGGCGGTTCTCCCATGTTGACCGCGTGCGCGTTTCGGACAATCGCGGATTGTTCGGCCTGTCTGAAAATATCGCGTAAAAATACCGTCGGGACGCGTCCGCCGCGTATTAAATCCGAAAAGACGTTGCCCGCGCCGACAGACGGTAATTGATCCGCGTCGCCGACTAAAATCAAACGCGTACCCGGTCGCAAGGCTTTTAATAAAGCCGAAAATAGAATCAAATCAACCATCGACATTTCATCCGCGATCACGGCGTCCGCCGCAAAAGGCTCGCTTTCCGATTTTGCGAAAATAATTTCTCTCGTGACTTTATCCCAATTCATGCCCAACGCCCTGTGAATCGTCCGGGCTTCCATACCTGTGACTTCAGACAATCGCTGGGCGGCGCGTCCTGTCGGGGCGCATAACTCGAC
>CAJOFP010000126.1:7794-11344 GCA_905233795.1 uncultured Oscillibacter sp.
ATCATAACGCCCTCCCGCGCCGCCATTTCAATCGCCTCTCTCTGTTTCGGCGCGTATACCATCCCCCGCGAGTTCTCAATCTCCTGTATTATATTTTCTATTATATTATTATCTATATTATTTAGCTTAAATTTAATTTTATTATCTATATTTTTATTATTTAAATCTAAATTAATTTTATTAATTAAATCACGCGATAATAAAATATTTATTTTCGCGCATACAAAAATTTCCGCCTCGTACATGCGGCGCGGATAACACGCGTCCTCTCCAGCTATAAATTCCCGTTTAATCTCCCCGCGCCGGGTTAAATTCTCTAACGCCTGTGATATTAAAATATCTTCGCAATT
This sequence comes from uncultured Oscillibacter sp., assembly GCA_905233795.1. Taxonomy (GTDB): domain Bacteria; phylum Bacillota; class Clostridia; order Oscillospirales; family Oscillospiraceae; genus Oscillibacter. The sequence continues at coordinate 8,145 of CAJOFP010000126.1, forward strand.
TAATAAACGCGCCGTCGCGCCGATTAATTTTCCGGCCGGTAAAAATACATGGCCGTTATTCTGATTATAATTTAATTCATATAATAACGCCGCTTCCATCCGTTCGGGACTGTCCGGCGGGATGTTCAAATCCAACGCCATGCGATCTAAAATCGTGAAACTTACGCCGAAATCCTCGCCGGATAATACATACGGATTTTTTCTAATCAAATTCGCCGCGCCGTCGCCGTAACGCTCTCTTAATCGCACGGCTAAAATAGGCGAGATTTTATAAAATCCCAGAAATTCCATCAGACGCCGAAGCCCCATCGACTCCCGGAATGATTTTACAATCTCCCGCGCTTTTTTCAGCGTCAGACCCTTGATTTGATTCAATTTTTCTTCCGCGTCCTGAGATTCCAAAACTTCAAGCGTTTTTTCGCCGTATTTATCCACGATTTTTTTCGCCGTCCGTTCCCGGATTTTCCCGCAGACGCCCGACGATAAGAAATTAAAAATCCCCTCTTTATCTTCCGGGAGACGGCGTTCCAGACGCTCCACGCGTAATTGCCGCCCGTGTTTGGGATGCTGTTCCCATACGCCGTACACGCGCAAAAACTCGCCGGGCGCCGCCGCCGGAATCGAACCCACAACCGTGACTTCCTCCCCGTCCGCGTCCAGCATAGTCAAAACCGCGTAGCCGTTTTCATCGTTATGAAATATCACGTCTTGTACCGCGCCGCTTATAATCACGGATTCATCCATACGCGTATCCCCGTTTAATTATTATTAATTATTATAATTTTATATTATTTTAATTATTATTTTTACGCAAAAGCGCGCTCGCGTATTTCAGCATTAATTTTTTTGTCCCGGATGTTTCAAAATTGACTGTAATCATGACATCGCCCGCCAAAGGCTGTACGGAAATTACCGTCCCCGATCCGAATAAATCATGCGTCACGCTGTCGCCGACAGATAAATCTAAAATTTTATTTTGCGTTATATTATTTTTATTATTATCATTATTTTCGCGTTGATCATTCGCCTGTCTGAATTGCGCGGCGTTACTTTCGCGCTTATAATTTGTCTGTCCCGATTGCGCCGAAACTCTTATCGGGAAACCGCCGTAAGAAAAGCCGCTGAAATAATTGCGCGATTTAAATAATTTTTTGCCGTCCCACCGGATAAAATCTTCCGGGATTTCGTCTAAAAATTGAGACGGTTCCGTGTCGACCGGGTATCCGCCGCGCATACGCCGACATGAATTGCATAATATTAACCGCCGTTTGGCGCGGGTCATAGCGACGTAACAAAGCCGCCGTTCCTCCTCCATCTCCTCTTCCGTATCGGCATTGTAAGACGGGAAAATCCCTTTCTCCATACCGGCGACGTATACGACGGGAAATTCCAGCCCTTTCGCGGAATGTACCGTCATGAGAGTGACATAATCCTATAGAGATATTTTATTTAAATACGCGAAAAGAGATTGATTTTCGGGATTTTGTTCGATAAAACGCGATATATCCGAGCGCAATTCCTGTATATTTTCCAGACGCCCCAGACTTTCCGCGTCGTTCTTTTTGCGTAACGCGTTTTCATAGCCCGTTTCACTCAGTACGGCGTCAAATAAATCCAATAAATTCCCCTCGCGGCGTTTATATAAATTATATAATATTTTGCCGAATTGATTTAATTTTCCGGCGGCTTTACTCAATTCCGGGAACTGATCCGCGAATTGAATAATTTCATATAAAGACGCGCCCTCCCGTTGACCGTCGCCGGACCAATCCCACGCGGCGGATTGTTAATAATACGCGATAATCGCAAATCATCCATCGTATTATTAATAATTTGCAAATAGGCCAGCATATCTTTAATTTCAGCCCGGTCAAAAAATTTTAAGCCGCCTATAATTTTATACGGGATTCTACGATTGCGCATAGCCGATTCTAATATATTCGACAGCGCGTTAATACGATACAAAATCGCCGAGTCTTTATAATTTAAACCGTTTCTGACTGACTTTTGAATCTCCCCGGCGATAAAATCCGCCTCATCCATTTCATTCTGACATGTACGCACACGGACAATATCGCCGGACGGGTTTTCCGTCCAAAGTTTTTTGTCAGAACCGCGATTTAAATTATTACAAATCACAGCGTTCGCGGCGTTTAAAATATTCGGCGTCGATCTGTAATTCTGTTCCAATAAAATTTTGCGGGCGTTTGGGAATTGTTTTTCAAACTGCAAAATATTGCGAATATCCGCGCCCCGGAACGCGTAAATCGACTGGTCATCATCCCCGACGACGCATAAATTACCGGATTTTTCCGTCAATAAGCAAATTAATTTATATTGCAAGTAATTTGTGTCTTGATACTCATCCACAAGCACATAGCGAAACTGATTTTGATAATATTCCCGGACTTCCGGGTCCTGTTCCAATAAATAAACCGTATGGAAAATAATATCATCAAAATCCAGCGCGTTAGCGGCGCGTAATTTTTCCTGATATTTACTATATAATTTCGCGTATAATTTTAAATTAAAATAATTATCCGGCTGATTGCGTCCCGCCCATTCCAGATAATCATTCGCGCCAATATAATGATCTTTGGCGTCGCTGATTTCCCGTAAAATCGCTTTCGGCGAATACATATTTTTATCAAGATTGAAATCTTTTATAATATCGCGCATTAACCGTTGTGAATCGTCCGCGTCATAAATCGTAAAATCGCGCTCAAAGCCGATTTTATCTATAAATCTGCGCAAAATACGCGTACAGGCGGCATGAAACGTGGACGCCCAGACATCCCCGGCGATTTCCGGCCCTAATCGGGCGGCTAAACGGTCTTTTAATTCCCCGGCGGCTTTATTCGTAAACGTAATCGCCAGAATCCGCCACGGTTTCGGCGGCTCGACCGCGCATAAATCCCGCATGTAAAAAAATTCATCCCGATTGGGATTATCCGGGAAATTTTCTAAAAAACTAACATCCTCTTCCGTGAGATTTTCCGGTATAAAATCCGTTTTCTCATCCGAACCGCGCCCGTAAGTCAGAATCACATAAACGCGCTGAATCAAAGTCGTGGTCTTACCGCTTCCGGCGCCGGCTAAAATCAATAACGGCCCCTCCGTACTCATGGCGGCCTGTCTCTGCATGGGATTTAAATTACGCAAATCTTTTTCAATCACGGCTCGCCGCGCCGCGTAAAACC
>CAJOFP010000127.1:0-3930 GCA_905233795.1 uncultured Oscillibacter sp.
AACCAGCGTCAAAAGCCCGATCAAGACCGTCAAAAACGTGGAGATTATATTTACGCCGCTCAGATATGTTAAGAGGCTTAATACCATGCACAGCCCCAGATATAAGGCCGTGACTTTTTTGGGCGAAACCTGCGCGTTTGACAGTAATTCCGCCGCGTTCGCCTTTAATATTTTTCTTCTCGGAATATCCGTCATGTTAATAACAATATCCTTTCGCTATCTCTCTATCTTTTATATCTTTATTCCAGCATAATCAGCGCGACCAGTTCCAGCGGCTTGTCAGACACGTTTTCTAAGCTATGCGACGCGCCGTAACCGGTGGCGCACACATCGCCCGGATAGACCGTCACGTCCGTTCCGTTGTCGTGAAATAACCCCTCGCCTTTGAGTATATAAAAAAACTCCGTCTCGTGTTCGTGCGTATGTTCGCCGATAGACCGTCCCGGCTCTATCACCAAATGCGAAAACAAACGGGCGTGATTGTATAACTCGTCCTGATTCGCAATGTCTTTGAAATGCACAAGCCCATTGCCGTTCCGGACGCATTGATCCCGCTCCACACGATCTTCCAAACGCGTGACCATGTTTATCACTCCTTTTCTGTCTTCAGCTTATCACTTGGCTTGACACTGTCAGTCCGCGAATCGGATTTTTCCGAAGATGAATTTTGTGTCATAATCTCACGCCAACCGCCGTTTTCATCGTTCAGAATGTCTTCACAGAGATTGACCAGCAAAATATCTTTTTGACGGGGATCGTTTTCTTTTTCAAACATACGGGCGTTGTTAAAATAGCAATATAACGCGCTGAGCAGGGTTTCCCTTGTGGTACGATAGCGAAGCCATAAGTCTTTATAACTTTTCAATGAAAGATAAGCGTTTAAACCCGTAACCGCCGCGCCACAAAGGGCGATAGTAATTTTTATAACCCCATTTTCTTCGATCAGTATAGATAAAACCGGAATTAGCGCGCTCAACGCGATAGAAACTGTCATCCAGCGCTGATATGTTTTCTGATATTCCCGGCTTCGCTTGCTGTAATAATCCATTTCAGGTATAATCCGATTTTGGATATAATCTTTCGTGCAGGGATTTTCCACATTTTTTTCCGCCAAATCATACAGGACTTTATTCCGCGAATTGACTTTCTTATCCGTGTTCTTTTTCGCCGTATTATCCGGCTTGTTATTCGCCGCGTTATTTAACGTCGTTTTCTTTTCATCCGCCATAGAATATTCCCCCTCATTTCGATAAAAAATATTATAACACGCAAGCTATGAAAAAGCAACAGGCGGACGCGATTTTATGACCGGTTCCACTGATTTTTTTGCGTCTCGTCTTTCAAGCCCCGAATATCTTTCCCGTAAAAAGGCAGGTATTGATATTCACCCAATAACCGGGAGAATATCTGTGGGGAATAACGCTTTTGTAACTGTTCCGCGTCCAGATTCGTACTGATAATCGTGGATTTTTTTTCCAATAAACGCGTGTTAATAATTTCATATAAAGCGCTCTGGATAAACGCCGTGATCATTTCGGTTCCCAAGTCGTCCAAAATCAATAAATCACAGGACATAATATTGCCCGTATCATCCGCGCCCGTATCCTCACGGCCAAATTTACGGTTTTCAAACCGTTCAAAAATCCGGCTTGCCGTATCATACGCCACGGAAAAGCCCTTGTTTACAACCTCGCGGGCAATCGCCGCCGATAAAAACGTCTTACCCAGTCCGGGACTCCCGGATAATAATAAATTTTCGCTTTTTATACCAAATTCGCGGGCGTAATTCACGCAAATATTGAAAATGCCCTCCATATTTTTTCGCGGCGATTTTGTGTAATTCTGATAACGCTGATTGGAATAAAAATCCAGTGAAAACGTCTCAAAGCTCTGACCGGTTAAATTTAACATCCGGGAGAGTTCCGCGTTCTGTTCCCGCGTATAATATTTTCCCAGACAACCCGGACAAAGCCGATCCTGACAATATCCCGAATCGCCGCAGACGCGGCACATGACAAATTCTCCCAGAAAATTTTCCGGCAGTCCCATTTGTAATAAAATATTTTTTCGTTCTTTCTGAAGAGATAAACTTTCGCGTTTCAATCGCTCTACAGCGGATAAAGGATCGCCGCCCTTGCGCAAAGCGGCGGCCAAAACGCGTCCGGGCGCGGAACGGATTTGGCGATCCACTTCCCGCAAACGCGGCTGTTTCCTGAACAGCGTTTCCCGTTGCGCCTCATACGCGTTTCGCCGGTCTCTTTTATCCGCCTCGTATTTTTCCCGCGCGCGGCGTAAAATTTCGCCGTCATACGCCATCCCGCGCCGCCTCCTGATTTTATTTTATTTAATTTTAATTTATTTTCACGCCTGACGTTCGTTTAATTTCTCATGAAATTTCCGTACCATATTTTCAAACGAATATTCGGATGAAATATGGGATTTCCGCGTAAACTCTTGATTATTAATATTATTATAATTTTTATCCTGATGAAATTTATAATCTTCCGTCTCGATTTCTTCCGCCGTGTGGAATCCGTCCTGATGCCAGCGTTTTAAAATCCCGTTGCAATACGCCCATTTAAATTCATGGCAGTTCAAAACCGTCTTATCATAAGCCAGCGCGACGGATTCCGCCGGGAATCCCCATTCCCGCCACGCTTCCAGATATTTTTCCTCCGACGATACGGGCAGTCTGTCCCCCATGCCCAAAACGCGCATATATTCCAGATAATTATTATTTTTATAATTATTTTTATTATTTTTATCCGCCTGCGTATGAATCCCCAGCCGCGCCCATGAATAGCCCTCTTGTTCAATCTGACGCAATGTCGGGAGCCGTCCCGCGCCGTATTTCGACGCGGCTTGATCCGTACAGTAACAGACCAGCAAATAAATCACATCCGACGGCAGATTTAAATCATGATATAAGCCCAGTAAAATACTCAAATCCGGCGTACTCAATCTGCGGCCCAGTCTATGCTCGACTTCTTTTAATAATTTTCTGAAATCCCCGCTGTTTTCCAAACTGGATATTATATCCGCCCGCGTATAAATCCGGGGCGTCTCCGGCTGTTTTAAAATCTCAATGCCTTGTGTTTTTAATCTATCTTCCGCCGCCCGCAACCGGTCTGAATCCCACCGCAATTCATCCGCGAGCGTCCGCGGCGTTGGGGAAGTATCTTGACTTTGATGATATAACAGCGTCAGATAAAGCAAAGCGGCGTCACCGTCGCCCAACGCAATCAAATTTTTCGCCGCCCGCGTATCCAATATCACGGACGCTTCCCCGCGATTTTCTAAATTATAATTATTATAATTATTTTCGCCGTAATCGCGCCCGCCGCCGTCCATATCAATCCCCTCCCCCGTCGCGTTTTTATTTTTTTATTTATATATAAATTTATATATATTTTTTATATCCCGGCTTTTTATTTTACATGATTTCAACCCGCTCCGCAAGTCCCGGAATTTTATAAAAATTTATTGATAAAATATATAAAATACACAAAAATATAAAAATTTATATAAAATTTTATATTATAAATTTATATCCGCTTCTTCCATGTCAATTTCGGGCAAAAGCGGTTCGATTTGTTTTAAAAACGCGTCCACCTGTTCGGGACAGCGGCCTATATACAAAGCCGGGTCTAATAATTTCTCGATTTCCTCGCGTGTGACGCCGAACGCCGGCTGCGCCGCCAATCTGTCCGCCAAGTCACAGGGTTTTCCCTGTTTCATCGCCGTTACAGATTCCATAGAGCATTTTCTTATAATTTCATGCAATTCCTGTCGATTTCCGCCTTTTTTCACGCCCTCCATCATGAGATTTTCCGTCGCTATAAACGGCAGATACTCCCGGCAGGTCTTGTCTATTATCATTTTATTTACCTGTAATCCGTCCGTGACGTTGCGGCATAATCTCAAAATCGC
>CAJOFP010000127.1:3984-8018 GCA_905233795.1 uncultured Oscillibacter sp.
ACAGACGCCGTCAGAGGCGCGTTCAACGCGTCCGTGATTAAATATCTCGACAGCGAACAGATACGCTCACAGCGCATGGGATTGCGTTTATACGCCATCGCCGAAGAGCCGATTTGATTTTTCTCAAACGGTTCTTCCAGTTGCCGGTCATGCTGTAATAATCTAATATCGCCCGCCATGCGATACGCGCTTTGGGCTATCGCGCTTAACGCGTTTAAAATCCGACTGTCAATCTTGCGGGAATACGTCTGACCGCTGACGGGATAGCAATCATCAAAATCAAACGCCGCCGCGATTTTTTGATTCATTTCGTCAATTTTATTCCCGTTTTTATCAAACAATTCCATGAAACTGGCTTCCGTCCCGGTCGTACCCCGACAGCCCAAGAATTTTAAATTTTTTATCACAAATTCCAATTCTTCCAGATCCGATAAAAAATCCTGTATCCAGAGCGTCGCCCGCTTCCCGACCGTCACGAATTGCGCCGGCTGATAATGCGTATAACCCAGCGTCGGCGTGTCACGATATATTTTAGCGAATTTATATAAATTCTTCATGACGGCTAATAATTCGCTTTTTAAATATTTCAAGCCCTCACGATAAAGAATCAAATCCGCGTTGTCCGTGACATAACAGCTTGTCGCGCCCAAATGCAAAATCCCGGCGGCGGACGGCGCGGCCTGTCCATACGCGTACACATGCGCCATGACATCGTGTCGGACTTCATGTTCCCGCCGCGCCGCCAAATCAAAATCAATATTTTCCAGATTTTCTTCCAGTTCCCGGACTTGTTCCGATTTAACAGGCAATCCCAGTTCACACTCCGCCCGCGCCAGCTCAACCCATAATTTGCGCCACGTCCGAATGCGATTTCTATGCGAAAATAATTTCAGCATATACTCAGACGCGTACCGGGACGACAACGGCGATTCGTAATATTCCACCGACATCCAATCCAGCCCCCAAAATTTTTTATTTAAATTTAAATTTAAACCTTTTGATAAATAAAACCCCCCTAAATCCCCCCTTTCAGGGGGGACTTTTTCAATTTTACGTTCCCCCGTCCCTGAAAGGGAAGGGGGACAGGGGGAAGGGTTTTTAATTTATAAAAAATTATTTTAAAATAATCGCGTCGCGCTCCGGCCCCACGGATATATAATGAATATCCGCGCCGATTTTAGATTCTATATAATTTATATAATCCCGCGCCTCTTTCGGTAAATCGTCCCAGCTTCTCACGCCGGATATATCGCGCCGCCAGCCGGGTAAATATTCTATTACCGGCTCCGCCTGATTTAACAACGCCGGGAACGGAAATTCTTCCGTTTCCTGATTTTTAATCTTATAGCGCGTACAGACGGGAATTTTATCTAAATAGCTTAATATATCCAATTTCGTCAACGCGATGGAATTTGCGTTCTGTACCCGTACCCCGTAACGCGTCGCGGGAATATCAATCGGCCCGACGCGCCGGGGGCGTCCGGTTTTCGCGCCGTACTCGTGACCCGCTTCGCGCAATTTATCCGCTTCCTCGCCGAATAACTCGCACACAAACGGCCCCTCGCCCGCACAAGTCGAATAGGCTTTCACTACGCCAATTATTTTATTGATTTTGATTCCCGGCAGTCCAGAACCGACAGGCGCGTAAGCCGCTATCGCGTTAGAAGAAGTCGTATAGGGATAAATGCCGTAATCCAGATCGCGTAACGCGCCCAGTTGCGCCTCGAATAATATATTTTTATCTTGCTTGATTGAATCTTTTAAAAATACGCCGGTATCGCATATAAAAGGCCGGATTTTCCCGCCGTATTCTTCCAGCCAGTTTAAAATTTTATCCATGCTCCAGACAGGCGCGTGATAAATATTTTCTAATATTAAATTTTCCCATTCCAGAATATTTTTTAAACGCGCTTGTAAATATTCAGGATAGAATAACTCCCCCGCCATAATCGTCTTTTTGCGATATTTATCCGAGTAAAACGGCGCGATTCCCTGTTTTGTCGATCCGTATTTCTGATCTTTTAAACGCGTTTCTTCGAGCGCGTCCAATTCCCGGTGCCACGGAAGCAATAAACTCGCTCTTTCGCTGATTTTTAAATTATCCGGCGTGATTTTTACCCCTTTTGATTCTACATCTTCCATTTCACGCCATAAATTTTCACAGTCCAGCGCGACGCCGTTTCCCAGAATATTCACGACGCCGTCACGAAAAATCCCGGACGGCAGTAAATGCAAGGCGAATTTCCCCAAGTCATTCACAACCGTATGACCGGCGTTGCCGCCGCCCTGATAGCGGATTACTATATCATAATCCTGCGTTATCAAATCCACAATGCGGCCCTTGCCCTCATCGCCCCAGTTAATGCCCACTATCGCGCAATTTGACATATGATCAAACGCCCCCTGATTTTATATTTTTTAATATTTTTTATATTTTTCACGCGCTTTTTGTTTTATAATCTTACTCGCTTTATTTCGCTAAACCCCGCTTATTATAGCTATATTTCTATCACAAGTAAAGAGCGAAATAAAATAAAAAAATTTATATAAATTATTTTCATGATTTTTTCACGGCGTGAAAAATAAAACCCGGCTTGCGCTATATAAAATATGCTGTTATAATAATTAATTACGCTGATTTTAACAATAAAATAATAATAAAATAATAATAAAATAATCATAAAAACAGGAGTGAATAAAAAGCATGAATCAGAAAGAAGTCAACGAACTGCGCCGCCGTTTCCGGCCCGATAAAAACGCGATCAGCCGCGTTTATGGATGTTATGTAAATAGCAATCATGAAATCGTGTCTTATTTAGATACTTCGCTTGGATTGTTGCCGGAGGAAGAAACGGAAATGTATTTGACGCGCCTGAAACGCGTTTTGAGCGGCGGTCTGGGACGGAATTTAATCGACATGATATTCTCGACGCAACAGGTTATGGACAGCGACGAGCATAGATTATTGTCAGCCCTGCGCGATTCCAAACTCGCGGACGCCGAAATCCGGGATGAGTTTTATCGCAAAGTGATTGATAATTTAGAAACAGGCGACGACGGCTATTTAATTTTATTGGCGTGTGACTGTTATGACATCCCCCATCGGGGCAAAGACGGCGAAAATCAAATGGATAATTCGGATAACGTATTTATATATATTATCTGCGCGATCTGTCCCGTGAAAGATTCCGGCATGGCGCTGCGTTATTTTACGGATCAGAACGAGTTTCACAGCGGTTCCGCCGGGTTGACGGTCGGCAATACGGCGTTGGGCTTTTTATTCCCGGCGTTTGATAATCGAAGCGCGAATATTTATAACGCGTTGTATTACGCGGCGAAACCGGCGGAAATTCATCAGGAATTAATTGACGCGTTATTCAAGACCGACGCGCCGTTATTATCCCCGGCGGAACAGCGGGAAGCCTTTCATAATGTTTTATCGCAATCGCTGGACGAAATCTGTGATTATGATTTGTTACAGACCGTCCATGAACAGCTCCGGGAGCGTATTGAGGAACATAAAGAAATACAGGACCCGGAGCCGCTGGGCATGACTTCCGGCGAATTAAAAGAAATATTAAAATCCGGCGGCGTCAGTCAGGAGCGTTTAGAGGCGTTCACTCGCGCCTGTGACGATCATTTCGGGGAAAACGCCGTATTAAATCCGGCGAATCTGATTGACAGTAAAAGATTTGAGATTATCACGCCGGACGCGAGAATCTTAGCCGATCCCGCCAGCAGTTACATGATAGAAACTCGCGTGATCGACGGCAGAAATTATTTTTCAATTCCCGCCGAGCATGATATTACAATCAATGGAATGCCGATTCACGCGGGGGAAATCGTCACGGCGCGAACCAGCGATTTAGAGATTGATATTAATAATATTAATCAAGATACGACGCCGGATATAAATAATCAAGATATAACGCCGGATATAAATCCCGATCACCCGGATAACGAATAATTTAAGCGAATTTTAATCAAAAATCGCCCCCCGGAGAAAGCCGGAGGGCGGTTTTTTTATTTTTTCG
>CAJOFP010000128.1:0-4016 GCA_905233795.1 uncultured Oscillibacter sp.
GCTGATTATCGGCGGTTCCGGCTCCGGAAAGACCAGATTTCACATCAAACCGAACCTTATGCAGATGAACGCCTCATATATCGTAACCGATCCGAAAGGCACGGTATTGCTCGAATGCGGAAAGATGCTCCAACGGGGCGGATATGAGATTAAAGTTCTCAATACCATCGACTTCAAACAGTCCATGAAATACAATCCTTTCCGCTATATCCGCAATGAAAACGATATATTAAAACTTGTAAATTGCATCATGGAAAATACCAAGGGAGAGGACAGCAAAGGCGGCGAGGACTTCTGGGCAAAAGCGGAAGCCCTTTACTATCAGGCGTTGATCGCCTACATCTTTTACGAGGCTCCGGAGGAAGAAAAAAACATGACCACGCTGTTGGAAATGCTCAACGCTTCCGAGGTTCGTGAGGAGGATGAGACTTTCAAAAACGCCGTTGACCTGATGTTTGAGCGGCTTCAGCAACGCGATCCGGATCATTTCGCCGTGCGTCAGTATGTCAAATATAAAATGGCCGCGGGCAAGACAGCTAAATCGATCTTAATTTCTTGCGGCGCAAGGATGGCGCCGTTCGATATTAAAGAAGTCCGTGAAATGATGGAAGATGACGAACTGGAACTGGATAAATTGGGTGACAGAAAGACGGCGTTATTCTGTATCGTGTCCGATGTGGATACGACATTCAACTTCATCGCCGCGATGGTTTATACGCAGATGTTTAACGTATTGTGCGACAAAGCTCTGGAAAACGGCGGCGCGTTAAAACACCATGTGACCTGTCTGCTGGACGAGTTCGCCAATCAGAAAATTCCCAATTTTCAACACCTGATTTCCGTAATCCGAAGCCGTGAAATCTCCGCGCATATTGTGGTGCAGACGCAAAGCCAGCTCAAAGCGCTCTATAAAGACAACGCTGAAACCATTATCGGCAACTGTTCCTGCGTTCTGTTTCTTGGGGGCAAGGAACGAAGTACGCTGAAAGAGATTTCCGAAACGCTTGGACGGGAAACCATCGACAGCTTTAACACGTCGGACACCAGAGGCAGTCAGCGGAGCATGGGCGTCAATTATCAAAAATTAGGGAAAGAGTTAATGTCCACGGACGAACTGGCGGTAATGGACGGCGGCAAGTGCGTTCTTCAGGTTCAGGGCGTCCGTCCTTTCTTCTCCGATAAATATGACATCACCCGGCATCCGCAGTATAAGTATCTCTCCGATTACGACAAAAAGAATACTTTTGACATTGCGAAATATCTTTCCCGCGGATTGACCGTCCAGCCGGACGACGCCTTTGAAACCTACGAATGCGACGCGTCGGCGGCGACAGCGGACGCTTCCGCCGTCTGATATGGTCGGACGGCGGATTTTTGTCGGCGGTTGAACGGTCGGGAACGCTGTTTCCATTGAATATCAAATAAAATAAAGGTCAGGAGTTATATGAAAGATGCGCATGATTATGAACCGTATGATTCGCGCTCCGCCTAATCAGGGGCGCGATCTGGAAAGCGTCAAGCCTGTCGTATGGTCGCGGATACCTGTCCGAAGCGGGAAAAGAAACGCCGCGGCCAATTATCGCGGACACGCGGGTCCGCTATAAATATAAAAATAGCGCGAACAGGCTATAACAAAACAATAATAATAACAAAAAATTGACAAAAATTGAGAAAGGAGCCGGAACCGGCGACGACGCGTGGGGATCGCAAATCCCCGGCGCGGCGCTTTCCGGTTCCGTATTTTCTCAAAAACAACAAAACAATAGAAACGTCCCGGTTCCAATCAATCGTATGACATTCTTTACCAGCGCTATCGGAACTCTTCAAACCCTCGTAATCGCCATCGGCGCGGGTCTCGCGGTATGGGGCGCTATCAACCTTCTCGAAGGTTACGGGAACGACAACCCCGGCGCGCGTTCTCAGGGCATCAAGCAACTCATGGCCGGGGGCGGGGTGGCTCTGATCGGAACGCAGCTGATTCCCCTGTTGGCGACTCTCTTCAACACGCCCTGATCGGCTGAAAGGAACCGCTCATGTTAAACATCCTCGACACCATTCTGGAATGGATTCAGGACATTCTGACAGAATGTATTCTGGACAATCTGAACGGAATGTTTGACCAGATGAACAGCGAAGTCGGGGCGGTAGTGGGAATGGCGGGGCAGACCCCGGCGTCATGGAACGCCGGGGTCTTCTCCATGATCCGCCAGTTGAGCGACAACGTGGCGGTTCCGATAGCGGGGATGATTCTCACATTTGTTCTGGGATATGAACTGATTTCCATGGTCATTGACCGGAACAATCTGCACGACTTTGAGACTTTCATATTCTTCAAATGGATTTTCAAATGCTTTGTCGCCGTGTATTTTGTGACGCATACATTTGATATTACAGTGGGCATATTTGAGCTTGCGCAGTTCATGGTTCTGCGGAGCGCGGCGGTGATCGGCGGCAATACGGCGATTGATTTCGCGGCGGCGGCTGGAAATATCGAAAGCCAGATCAGCGCGATGGGAATCGGCGAACTGTTCGGACTGCTGGTGGAAACCCTGCTCCTGCGGCTGACGGTTCCCATTATGGCCGTATGCGTCATGCTGGTACTGGTAGGGCGCATGGTGGAAATATACGTCTACTGTTCCGTGGGCGCGATTCCATTGGCGACCATGACAAACCGCGAATGGGGGCAGATGGGAAGCAATTATCTGAGAAGCCTCGCGGCGCTTGGGCTGCAAGGTTTCTTCATCATGATCTGCATAGCGATTTACGCGGCTCTGGTGGGACAGATCGGAAGCGCGGGCAGCGTACACGCCGCAATCTGGCGGTGCGCCGGATATACGGTATTGCTCTGCTTCTCGCTGTTCAAAACCGGTTCCGTATCCAAGTCAATTTTGAACGCCCATTGACGATAAATTGACGATAAATTGAACGCGTATTGACAATAGCGCAAAAATAAAGAAAATAAAATACGTCGTATAAGGGGTGGTTCGCCGGGATAAAGTCACACAGCCTGAACGGATACCTGTCCGGCGATTTGCCGGACGCGGTATCCGAAACAGTCAAATTTATTACAAATTATAAAGGGGAAAATACGCAATGAACGACAACACGGCTCCCGGAGACGGTGAGAGCAAAGCCAATGACGCGCTGGACATCAGCGTAAAAGTCTATCCGGTCAAAGAACCGAAAAGCAATCTTTTAGCTTACGTCAGCGTCACTTTGGGCGGCTGTTTCGCGGTCAACGACATCCGCGTGATGAACAGCGAAAAGGGACCTTTTATGGCGATGCCCAGCAAAAAAGGCAAGGACGGACAGTATCACGACTCCTGTTTTCCCACGACGGCGGCCATGCGGAAGAATCTGAACGAGGCCGTCATGGGAGAATTTGCGCGGGTAACACAGAAAGAATCCGTGCGCGGGGCGATTCAGAACGGTCAGAAAGAAGCGTCGGCGCGTCCGGCCCCGGAGTATCAGAAAGCGGCCCGGAGAACGGCGGGAGCGCGGTAAAAATATTTCCGGATTTTGTAAAATCGCCGTTAAAATTAACGTAAAATTCCCGTTCAATTACGGTAATTTAGCGTTAATTTATGACGCGCTATGCCGAAAACCGGAGATTTATTGATAGGCGACAGGGCGGATACGCGCCGCCTTGCCGCCGCTTTTTATCCGCCGTCAGGGAATTATAAAAGAGGTGTAAAATGGATGAAAAAGGAATAAAGAATCTGAAAAATATTCCCGTGTATCCCTACTCGTTTCTGTACGCCAGAGGAAACGGCGAGGAGAAACGGTTTCGGGAATCCAGAGAGGCGAACCGGGAATGCCGCAAAGCCATCGACGCGGTTTTTGACGCCGCGTGGGACGGAACGCGTCCGCCCGCCGAAGCCGCGAAAAGTATTCTGGACAGATTCGGACAGGAGCGCGTGGTCTACGTTCTGGCGGACGAGCTCCAACAGCGGAGAGGCGACGGGAGATTTTCTCAGACGAATCAGGACTGGGCGCAAAGCGTCCCCATGTTCATG
>CAJOFP010000128.1:4064-9978 GCA_905233795.1 uncultured Oscillibacter sp.
ACATCCATAATCGCGGCGAGAACGGAAGCCCTCAAAGCGATTCCGGTATATCGACATTCGATTAAATACGCGGCGGAAAACAAGGAAAGCGTGCGATTTTTCGCGTCTCATGAAGCGAACATCGCCTGTAAGGAGGCGGTTGAAGCCGCCATCGCGCGAAATTTCCGGGACAACCGTCTGAACAGCGACGGCGCGCAACAGGTTGTCGCGCGGTTTGGTTTTGACCGGACGCTTTTTGTGCTGGCAAATACCGTCCGCCATCAGGAGTGGGACGGGCGGATCAGCGACGCCAACAGGGAATGGGCGAAAACACAGCCGGTTTTTGATACCAAAGATAATTTGGGGCGGGATATGAGCGCGGATTATGTTGTGGACGGCGCCGGAAGTCCCGGTCTGACCAGTCTTTTTTTGGATCAGGTCCGGGAGGCATACGCGTTGGAACAAAAACAAACGCGGGAAACACAGACGCAAGAAACGGAAATAAATCCGGAATCGCGGGAAAAACAAAGTCAGACGCGGGAAGCGAAAAATAATAAAAAAGAAACCGCGTGTAAAGTCCCGTTTTACCCGGAAACCGCGGATTGGGCGCGGGATCACGGGGAAACCGAACTGTACGGAGCGTCCCGCAAAGCGAATGAGGTCTGCCGCGCCGCCATAGACAAAGCCATCGCCGAACATTTTCATCATTCCTGTCTGTCAGCCGAGGGCGCAAAGAGCGTTCTGCGGGAATTTGGTTCGGAGCGCGTTTCTTTTGTCCTTGCCCACACCATGCGAATCAACAGTCACGACGGACGTTATTCCGAGCGTAACCGCGAGTGGGCGAGTCAGGTCAAAGGATATGAGATGTACAATCCTTTCGATCTGGTTTGTCGGAGCCATCCGGCGCTTCTGGATTTGTTTATCGACCAGACGCGGGAGGAAATTCTGATCCATACGCCCCTGAGCCGGAATGAAATTAAAGCCGAGGCGCGGTCTATTCTGACGCGGTTTCAGCAGGCGCGGGAACCGAATACGCCGGACGGAACGCATTTTGCGGTTCAGGTGTCGGAAGAATTTATGAAACGGGCGAAGCCCAAAGATATGGAGCGGCTGTCCGGTATGCTTCCTTTCGCGTCGCTGGCGCTGTCCGCCATATCGGATCGGAAAGGCACGTTCGCCATTATCTCGCGGGATGAAAACCGCAATCAAAAACTCATACTGCGCAAGCCGTCCATTCGGCAACAACTCGCGGAGAAAGCGCCGGAAAAAGAAGCGGCGGCGCCGAAAGCCCGGACAAAGGAGGCGTCGCTGTAATGGAGACGATTCCGGATACGCAATCCGGTCAGACCGCCCGCGCAATCGGCGTTCTCAACCATCCCGAAACCGGATTCCCGTTTTCGATTGACGGGACAATTATCTTGGACGGACAAAAACGCGCTTATCTCGCGCTGGAATCCATGCCGAAAGAACTTTTGAGCGCGGACAGCGCGTTTCTTATCAGACCGGAAATCATCAACCGGCGTCCGGCGATTTCTGTTGAAGCGGAAGTTTTGCCGTCCGGAGCCGTCGTTCTGGATATGAAACCGGAGGCGTATTCGCGGGAACGGGAAATCAACGCGGGGTATCGGATTCTTGCGAAAGCGGAGGTCGGCGCGGTGGAATACGCCCTCGCGGAAAATCCGAACAGTCATTTTTTCGCAACGTGGGAACGTACTCCCGGCAACGATAAGGCGGGGGAATCCAATTATTATTGGGGTCATTATCACGAAAACCGCGACAAAGCCGTTGAGGATTTTTGTTCCCGCGTGTCCGAAAAATGCGCGGAACTGGCGGAGGAGCGCAAACCGTCCGTCCGAAAACAGCTCGCGGCGAAACATCCGGCGAAAGACGCGCCCGCGTCAAAATCCCATACGAAAGGGGCGCGGTAAATTGCGGACAAACGGGGCGCGGCGGGATGACGCGGACAACGTCCGCGTCGCCGTGTGTTTTGCGTCCGATTCGATATTCCCCCGATTAAAAATTTACTCGCCGAGGAAATGGATTTCTCGAAATATTGGCTTGACCCGTTCGCCAATCGAAACAGACTTGCGACCGTTACCAATGATTTGAATCCGGAATATGACACGGATTATCACATGGACGCGCTGGATTTTCTTAAAATGTTCCCCGACAATTTTGTTGACGGCGTTCTGTACGATCCGCCGTATTCTCCCCGGCAGGTCAGCGAATGTTACCGCGGCGTGGGATATAACGTCACAAATAACATGACAAGGGCTTCTTTTTGGAGCGGTCAGAAACGTGAAATTTCTCGTATTGTGAAAATCGGCGGAAAAGTCATCACATTCGGATGGAACAGCGGCGGCGTCGGGAGAAAATACGGCTTTGAGATACGGAGAATCCTGCTGATTCCGCACGGCGGCTGGCACAATGACACGATCTGCGTCGTGGAAGTGAAAACGGAGAAAATATCGCTCCAAAAGAATAAAAATCAGGCGGCGATATGTTCAACGCAAACACACGAAAAAGGCATGACAAAATATCATAAACAGGAGGAACGCCGGGAAAATCGGGAGATTTCCCGGCTGAAAGATTCATAATATGCCATTTGTTCCTGTACCCAAAGATTTGACGAAAGTCAAAAGCAAAGTTGTTTTTGGCCTCACCGCGCGTCAGATTATTTGTTTCGGCGCGGGCGGTCTGGTCGGCGTTCCCGTCTATCTTCTCACGCGGGGCGGCGTCGGAAACGACGCGGCGGCCATGCTTATGATCGGCTTAATGTTACCCTTTTTTCTGTTCGGAATTTATGAAAAAGACGGGGAACATCTGGAACAGATTCTGGGATATTTTATCCGCGCGCGGTTTCTGTATCCCGGAACGCGACCGTATCAGACAGAGAATTTTTACGCCGCTTTGGAGCGGTTAAATCGGAACGAAAAGGAGGAGCCGATTGAAACAAAAACAGCGGAAAATACAAGAAAAAAATCGCGGCGCGGCGGAGAATCTGAACCGAAACCGCCGATCCGTCTGACCCCGGACGGAAAACTGACGGATTCGGAGAAACGCCGTCTGACCGCCGCGTTCAAAAAGGCGCGGAAAGAGGGCAAAGTCCCCCGCACGGCTCAGCAGACCATTCCCTATCAGCGGATGTGCCGGGACGGTGTCTGTGTGGTGAACGAGCGTTATTTTACCAAACAGATTCAGTTCTTTGACATCACTTATCAGCTTGCCCAAAACGAGGATAAAAACCGGATTTTTGAATCCTACTGCGAATTTCTCAATTATTTTGATTCATCCATTCACGTTCAGCTTTCATTTTTGAATCAGCGGACGGATATGGAGGAATTTCAGCGCGCGATTCATATCGAGGAACAGCGGGACGAATTTAACCCGATCCGCATGGAATATTCGGATATGCTGGAAAATCAGACAGGCAAGGGCAACAACGGTCTGACCAAGACGAAATATATCACATTCGGCATTGAGGCGGCAAGTCTGAAAGAGGCGAAGCCCCGTTTGGAACGGATTGAAGCGGATATTCTCGCCAATTTCAAAGCGCTGGGCGTCCGGGCGAACTCACTGTCCGGTTATGAACGTCTGGCGATTCTGCACAGAATGTTCCACCCGGACGGGGAACGGAAATTCCGTTTCGCGTGGGACGCGATTTGCCAAACCGGACTGTCCAGCAAGGATTTCATCGCCCCGGACAGTTTCACGTTCAAATCCGGGAACACGTTCAAAATCGGCGCGACGTTCGGAACGGTTTCGTTTCTGCAAATTCTCGCGCCGGAACTGACGGACCGTATGCTGGCGGATTTGCTGGATTTGGAGGGCGGCATGGTGGTGACGCTTCATATCCAATCTATTGATCAAAGCGCGGCGATTAAAAATATCAAACGAAAAATCACGGATTTGGACAGCATGAAGATTCAGGAGCAGATGAAAGCGGTTCGGGCGGGCTATGATATGGACGTGATTCCGTCCGATCTGACCACCTACGGCGCGGAGGCGCGGACGCTTCTGGAAGATTTGCAGTCCCGGAACGAACGGATGTTTCTGGTGACGGTTCTTGTGATGAACACGGCGGAAAACGTCCGAAAGCTGGGGACGGATTTCATGGCGGCGAAAGGCGTGGCGCAGAAATACAACTGCGCCCTGCGGCGTCTGGACTGGCAACAGGAACAGGGTCTGATGTCCTCTCTGCCGCTCGGTTTGAATCAAATCAACATTCAGCGCGGTCTCACCACGTCCAGCGCCGCGATATTCGTTCCGTTTACGACGAGCGAACTTTTTATGGGCGGCGAAGCCCTTTATTACGGTCTGAACGCGCTTTCCAACAACTTAATCATGGCGGATCGAAAAAAACTGAAAAATCCGAACGGTCTGATTTTAGGCACTCCGGGCAGCGGCAAATCGTTTTCAGCTAAACGCGAAATCACAAACGCTTTTTTGATCACGCGGGATGATATTGCCATTATTGACCCGGAGGACGAGTATTCCGCGCTGGTTCAGCGTCTGGGCGGACAGGTGATTGACATCTCTCCCGCGTCCGACCAGTTTATCAATCCTATGGATATTACGTTGAATTATTCGGAGGACGATTCCCCGCTGGCGTTGAAAAGCGATTTTATTCTGTCGTTAATGGAACTGATCGTCGGCGGGAAAACCGGTCTGGAACCGGTGGAAAAGACAATTATTGACCGCTGCGTTCATCTTGTTTACCGGGAATATTTACAGGACCCGAAACCGGAAAGAATGCCCGTGCTTGGGGACCTTCACGCGCTTTTGTGTCGGCAGACGGAGCCGGAAGCGCAACGGCTGGCGACGGCGCTTGAAATTTACGTTTCCGGTTCTTTGAACGTATTCAACCATCGGACAAACGTAAAAATCAACAGCCGGATTGTCTGTTATGTTATCAAAAAGCTGGGCAAACAATTAAAAAAGCTGGGGATGCAGATTGTTCAGGATCAGATATGGGGGCGCGTCAGCGAGAACCGCGAGGCGCGCAAATCAACGCGGCTTTATATAGATGAAATGCACCTTTTATTGCGTGAGGAACAGACGGCGGCGTACACGGTGGAAATCTGGAAGCGTTTTCGTAAGTGGGGCGGAATCCCCACCGGAATCACGCAAAACGTCAAGGATTTGCTGAGTTCACGCGAAATTCAGAATATTTTCGAGAACTCGGATTTCATTTATATGCTTAATCAGGCGGGCGGCGACCGGCAGATTCTTGCCAAACAGCTTAACATTTCCCCGTATCAGTTGAGCTATGTCACCAACTCCAACGCCGGGGAAGGTCTGCTCTTTTACGGCAATACCATTATCCCGTTCGTGGATCATTTTCCGCATGATACGGAACTTTATAGAATCATGACCACGCGCCCTGAGGATTTGGAGACAAAGACTTAAAATTCCGTTGTCGATTAAAAATCAAGTCTGATAATTTTTTAATTTTTACGTCGGACATTGGAATTGTGAAAGGTCAGGTGATATATGGAATCTTTGGAACAGGATGAAAATGTGCGGGCGGTTACGGCGTTAATGGATGTGAACGGACGCCGGGAAATGTCCGCGGATTTGTTCGCCATTCTGATGTACGTTTCGGAAATGGAACGTCAGAATCAGACGCTGGAACGTGAATTGCACGGCATGAAAGCGGAGCTTGAGGAACTGAAAGCGCGGAAATCTCCGCTTGCGAAAGCGATGGAAGCCGCTGTCAACGCCGCGCGGAAATGCGCGGACGGCGTGAAAGAACAGCTTTCCGGCGTCCGTGAGACTGTGATTTCATGGGCGAAAGATACGGCGGAGAATACGAAACTGCGCGGCGTTTCCGCGCTGGACGAATCCGTAACCGCGCTTCGTATCAGACCCATGATGGAGGCTGCGCAGTCCGGCATTCAGGGGGCGTTGGAGAGTGTCCGCGCCGCCGTGGATC
>CAJOFP010000129.1 GCA_905233795.1 uncultured Oscillibacter sp.
GATTATTGGCGGCGAATCCGGGCGGCGCGCCGGCGAACGCGGCAGTCGCGGCGGCGCGTCTGGGGGCGAACGCCGGTTTTGCCGGATGTGTCGGCGCGGACTCGTTCGGGGATGAGTTAATCCGGACGCTGAGGGATAATCAAGTGGACGTGTCCGCCGTGGCGGTTGACAAGACTGTCCCGACGACGCTTGCCATCGTGACGGTGAATGAAAGCGGCGAGCGCAGTTTTACATTTTATCGCGGGCCGGGCGCGGATTTGCGTCTGTCGAGAGATCAGATTCCCGACGAGATGTTATACGGCGCGAAGATCGTGCATTTCGGAAGCGTGAGTTTGACCGGCGAACCGGCGCGGACGGCGACGCTGTCGGCGGCGAAAGACGCCAAAGAACACGGGGCTTTGATTAGCTATGATCCCAATTACAGACCGGCTTTATGGCCCGCCGGAGAGGACGCCGAAGGCTGGATGCGCAAACCGTTGCCGCTGGTGGACGTGTTAAAAATCAGCGATGAGGAAATGGAGTTATTATCCGGCAAGAATACGCCGGGCGCGGCGGCGGAAGCGTTGGCGGCTTTGGGGATTAAATTAATATTAATCACGCTGGGCGACGCGGGCGTTTATTATCATTTCGGGGATATGACCGGCACGGTACCCGGCTATCAGGTAAAAGTCGCGGATACGAACGGCGCGGGCGATACGTTTTTTGGCGCGGTTTTGCGTTGTTTATCGCTTAGAAAAGGCCTGTTAGACGGTCTGGAAAAAGAGGAACTGGAGCATATTTTGAAATTCGCCAATAAAGCGGCGTCGCTGACGGTCAGCCGTCCGGGAGCCATTCCCGCCATGCCGTATCTGGCGGAAGTGGAAAAGGAAATTCCCGCGCCGGAGAAAAAATAATAATAAAAATTTAAATAATATATTAATATATATAAATATATATAATTTTTAATTTATATAAAATTTATATAAAATTTTTATGAGGAGTTTCTGAGTATGGCATTGATAGCGAATCGGATTCCCCAGCGGGCGCAGTTTACGCCGTCGGCGGACGAGAGCGTATTTCTGGAACGCCTGAACGCGAGATATGATGAACTGCGCTGGTTATACATGGAATTATACGGCAACGCCGCCGCGTTTGATTATTTCCGCGAGATGTTATGGAAATCTTATCAGGAGCGCAACGCGGAATTGCGTATGATTGACGAAGCGCGTGTCGCCCACCCGGACTGGTATCGGGATCAGAGTACGCTGGGAACGCTCATGTATGTGCAGTGTTTCGGCAAGAATTTAAAGGGCGTCATGGAGCATTTGGATTATCTGGAAGAAAGCGGCGTGAATTATTTGCATCTCATGCCGTTATTGCAAAGCCCGAAAGGGCGGTCGGACGGCGGTTACGCCGTGTCGGATTTCCGCAAAGTCGAGCCGGAACTGGGCACGATGGAGGAATTGGCGGAGTTAAACGCGCAATGTCACAAACGGGGGATGTCGGTCTGTCTGGATTTCGTGATGAATCACACGAGTGAGGATCATGACTGGGCGGTCCGCGCCCGCGCCGGGGACCCGGAATATCAGGCGCGTTATTTCTTCTATGATAACTGGGATATACCCAATGAATTTGAAAAGACGGTTCCGCAGGTATTCCCGCAGACCGCGCCGGGGAATTTCAGTTGGTGTCCTGAAGTCGGGAAAGTCGTCATGACGACGTTCTGGCCGTATCAGTGGGATTTGAATTACGGCAATCCGGTTGTTTTCAACGAAATGACGGCGGATATGTTATATTTATGCAATCAGGGCGTGGATATTATTAGACTGGACGCGACGCCGTATATTTGGAAAGAGTTATACACGCCGTGCCGGAACTTGCCCAAAGTGCATAATCTTGTCAGAATGATGAGATTAGCGTGTGAGATTGTCTGTCCGGGGACGCTGTTATTAGGCGAGATTGTTATGGAGCCGTCGAAAGTCGTACCGTATTTCGGAAGCGTTGAAAAACCTGAGTGTCACATGTTATATAATGTCACGACGATGGCGAGCACATGGCACACGGTGGCGACGCAGGACGTGAGATTATTGCGGCATCAAATGGATACGGTTTTCGCGCTGCCCAAACAGTATACGTTTTTAAATTATTTACGCTGTCATGATGATATAGGCTGGGGACTGGATTATAATTTCTTAAAGCCGTTCGGATTTGACGAAGTGGCGCATAAAAAATATTTAAATGACTGGTTCCGGGGCTATTATCCGGGCAGTTTCGCGCGGGGAGAGTTATACAACGACGATCCGAGATTGGGCGACGCGAGATTATGCGGGACAACGGCGTCATTATGCGGCGTGGAAGGCGCGGAGGAAGTCGGCGACAAAGACGCCGAAGAATTGGCGTTGCGCTTGGATGAGACGTTACACGCGTTTTTAATGACGCAAAGCGGGATTCCCGTATTATACAGCGGGGACGAAATCGCGCAGTTAAATGATAATGATTATAAAAAAGATGATTTGAAAGTCGAAGACAGCAGATATATACACAGAGGCGATTTCTCTTGGAAAGACGCGAAAAAAATAAAAGACAAAAAGACGCGTCAGGGGCGTATTTATCAATTTTTGCGCAAGATTGAGAATCTCCGCGCCGAAACGCCGGTTTTCGACGCCGACGCGGATGTCTGGACGATGGATCCGTCTAATGATCATGTGTTGGCGATAGGCAGATACTATCGCGGTCGGAAATTATTGGCTTTGTTTAATTTCTCGAATCATGAGCAAATCGCAAGATTAAACGAGCCGGAAGATTATCAGGATTTATTGACCGGGGAGAGCCGGGACGCGCATAAAATTATATTGCCCGGTTACGGCTTCGCGTGGCTTTACGGAAAAGTATAATAAAAAATAAAATATTAAAATAAAAATATAAATAAATTTTAATTTTAATATTTTAAATTAAATATTTTAATTTAAATTTTGATTGGGATAACAGCCGGGGAGGTGAAAATTTCGATGACGCTTCGGGAAGTGGCGCAAATGGCGGGGGTATCGCCCGCGTCCGTCAGCCGGTATCTGAACGGCGGACCGTTAAGTCAGGGCAAACGCGCCGCGATCCGGGCCGTGATTGAACAGACCGGCTTTTATCCCAATCAGGCCGCGCACACGCTGAGAACGGGAAAATTAAAGCAAATCGGCGTGATTGTGCCGAGAATACACTCGGAGACGGTCAGTCAGGTGACGGCGGGCATAGAAGAAGTATTGGCGGAGGAAGGCTATTTGCCTGTATTGGGCAGTACGGATTTAAACCCGGAGCGGGAGACGCGCTATCTGGAATTATTAAGCGCGTTTCATGTGTCGGGCGTCATTCACATGGCCCGCGCCGTATCGGATGATTTGAGGGAATTTTATAGAAATTATTCGACGCCGCTGGTAATTACCGGACAGAATTTGCCGGGTTTTCATTGCGTGTTTCATGACGATTATCACGCGATGAAAGAATTGGCCGGAAGATTAATCGCAAGAGGCCGACGAAAAATATGTTATATCGGCGTGGATGAGGACGATATAGCCGTAGGACAGGAGCGCTTGCGCGGCGCGCAGGACGCGTTATACGCCGCCGGACATAACGCGGAGGAAATGCCGGTGGCGGTCGCGGATTTTACATGGGAAAGCGGCTATAAACGCATGAAAGAAATGCTGGAGAGCTTTCCCGATACGGACGGCGTATTATGCGCCACGGATACGATAGCGCAGGGGGCCATGATCGCCTTGCGGGAGTTCGGACGGGCCGTGCCGGGAGATGTCAGCGTCGCGGGCGTGGGGGATGACTGGGCGGATTTGATTTCCGTCCCGCGTCTGACGGTGGCGCGACTGGATCAGGTCAGATGCGGACGAATGGCGGCGTCGATTTTATTGCGCTTATTGGCTCATCCCGACGCCGCGCCCGCGCAAATCATGCTGGGATATACGATTATAGACCGGGAAAGCGTTTGAAAATAATATTTTAAAATTATTTTTATAATT
>CAJOFP010000130.1 GCA_905233795.1 uncultured Oscillibacter sp.
TTATAATTGTAAAAGTTTGGCGAAACTGGACGTAAGCGGTTTTGACACCGGCAAGGCGTCGGACACATGGGCTGTGTTTTCCGGTTGCGACAGTTTGCCGAAATCGGTTTTAAACGCTTTTAAGACCAGAAAATGACGGACAGGATATTTAATTTATAAATAAAATAATATATAAATAATAAAAAATAAAAAAACGGGGGGAGACGGCATGGCGGCGAAGATCAGAACGCTGGTGGTAGATGATTCGATACTGGCGCGTAAAGTGATTATGGACGGCCTGAACAGATTTCCGGGGATTGAAGTCGTCGGATTCGCCGTCAACGCCATAGACGCGAAAACAAAAGTCAGGCAGTTAAAGCCGGATGTCATGACGCTGGATGTGCAAATGCCCGGCATGACGGGTCTGGATTTCTTAAAGCAGTTATTGCCGGAATATCCGTTGCCGGTGGTATTGGTCTCGGCGTTGAATTTAGGCGTATTCGACGCGCTTCACGCGGGCGCGGTGGATTTCGTGCGGAAACCGGATAATGATTTCACGACGGATATGTTTATCCGGACGCTCGCGGGAAAAGTGCGGGACGCGTCACGGGCAAAGGTAAAAGTACCGGGAAAGGCGGCGTCGGCGAATTTAGGCGGCGGGCCCGCGAATCTGGGTTCGGCTGTCGCCGGACGCGTCGTGATCGGCTTGGGGGCGTCTACAGGAGGCACGGAGGCGACATTGGAAGTCATGCGCCGACTGCCGGAAGATATTCCCGGAATGGTTGTCGTACAGCATATGCCCGTGGGCTTTACCCAGATGTACGCGGAGAGATTAAATAAATTATGCCGGATGGAAGTCCGGGAGGCGAAAGACGGCGACGAAGTCAAGCGCGGTTTGGCGTTAATCGCGCCGGCGGATTTGCAGACCCGGATTTTAAGATCGCCTTTGGGCGGTTATCGCGTAAGCTGTACGAAAGGGCCGCGGGTAAGCGGACACAGGCCGTCAGTAGACGCGCTGTTTCATTTTATGGCGGACAACGTGCGTTGCAACACGGTCGAGCCATGCGCGACAAGGGCGCGTTTACAATCGGACAGGATGAGGATTCCTGCGTGGTGTACGGAATGCCGCGGGCGGCGTATGAGATCGGCGCGGTATCGCAGCAGGCGGCCTGTAAAGATATAGCGAGCGTGTTGGTATCGCGTCTGCGCGGCATGAAAGCCTGAATATATTTATTAATATAATTTAATAATATAAACCCGTATAAAAAATTCTCTTTTTTGATAATATATCAAAAGGGGAATTTTTTAATTTTATTTATAAAAAAGCGTCCGAACGCTATTAATTTTTTGCGCCGATAATCCGATGTTATATATGTAATCATCTTTTCCCGGATGATATGGGAAAAGCGGCGGGGGATAAAATATAAAAAGTAATATATCGCGCCGAAAAGGAAGGGCAAGAGGGGGCGAACCCTGATGAATATTTTAAAAACAAGCAATCTCACGGCGGCCATGGAGACGGCGCGGACGTTCCAGACCGGCCAAGTCAATCAGACCAGTCAGACCAGACAGTATAATAATATTAATAATAATATTAATAAAACGGACGGGAAAATGGATGTTTCCCGGCGGTTCGACAGCGTGTCGATTGACAACCGGCGCGGAAGTTTCGAGATGGAACTGCGCGGAAAATTGAAACAGGAAATCCGCGCCGCGACGTCTTCGGGACAAATCGCCGAACTGCGGGAACGCGTACAGGACGGGTCCTATCAGCCGGATGTCACGGCCATAGCGCGGAAAATGCTCCTGATCGGGGGGGCGGTGTAAATGCCGGGGACTTGGCCGGATTATTTGAATTTATTGGATCAAGTCGGCGCGTGTCTGGAGAATTTAACGGCTCTGGAACGGGAAAAGACAAAAGCCGTCTTACATGACGATCTGCCGGGCGTGGATGACTGTATGAAGCGCGAACAGGCTTTGAGTTTGTCTCTACGGGCGCTGGAACGCAAACGGACGGATTTATTAGCGGCTTTGGGATTTCAAAACGCGCCGCTTTCGGCGTTGGCGGATCAATGCCCGCCGGAGTTGAAATCACAGGCCCGCGAAACGGCGCGGCGTCTGCGGGATCGTTATGATATTTACCGGGCCGCCGCCGATGTTGCCCGCCATACGCTGGAAATCAATCTGCATGAGATTGAAAAAATCATAGAAAGGCAATGGGGCGGCGAGTATTTGCGGGAAACCGCCGCGCCGTCCGCGCCCGGACAGCCGCGTGAAATCCGGCGCGGCGGCGGTCTGCGCGATATTCGGGCGTGATATAAATTAAAAATAATTAAAATAATATTTTATAAATTAAAATAATTAAAAATATTTAAAAATAATTAAAAGTAAAAGTAACCGGCAAGGGGGATTGTATGTCATGGGCGGCGTGTCTACATACGGCATTTTCACCATGGCCCGACTGGGGATTTACGCCGCCAGTCAGGGTATTAACGTAACGGGCAATAATATTTCTAATATTAATACGGACGGGTACACCCGGCAAAGTCTGGATCAGTTCAGCCTGCATATGACGGCGGCGGACAGATATAATCAATCCGCGTCGTTAAAAATGGGAATGGGCGTTCTCGCGCCGTCCGTGTCGCAGACGCGGGATATGTATCTGGATATTCGCTATCGCAATGAGCAGACGCATGTGGGAAGTTTCGAGTCGCAATTAGACGGCTATGAGCATTTGAGTTCGTTATTGGACGAAGTCGGCGCGGGCGATGAGGAATCCGGCGTAATAGAGGCCATGTTTAATGAAGCCGTACAGCAATTAGAGTCGCTGACGGCGGAAGGCGCCGGAAAAGGTCAGAACGATACGCTTTTCCGGGCGTCCGTCGATACGCTGGTCAGACAGTTGAATAAGACGGCGACGGACTTGGAAGCCCTGAAAGAGACGCGGGTTACGAAATTAAACGAGGATATAGACCGGGCGAATTATTTATTGGATCGCATTCGTTTTATGAACAGTGCGATCAGGAAAAACGCGATTTACGGCGATAACTCGCTTGAGATGAAAGACCAGCGCAATATGCTGATTGATGAATTGTCAAAGCATATCGGCATACAGGTGACGTATCAGACGGAGGAAATCTCAAGAGGCATTACGGGCGAAAAACTGATGATTAAAACATCCACGGAGCCGCCCCGCGTACTCGTGGACGGCGTATACGCCACGCAGATTTCCATTCGCGGCATGCAGGACGGCATAGACGTATATGAAGACGTGGACTTGGATAATTATGATTTGAATTTAGCCGAATTGACGGACCCGCACGGGCGGACGCGGGTTTTACATGAGGAAGATCAGGGCGTCGTGAAAAACCGTGATATAGGCCCCGTCACGAACCCGGACAATGAGGAAGAAATTTTAGTGTTTGATACGGTCGAAGAGGCGCAGGAATACGCCGATAAATTAAACGAAGACGCCGTCGGCACGGAATTTCGCGTTGTCGTCACAGAGGGCGAGGAAGAGGGATCGTCGGGAATCACGGTTCACGAGTTCGGCACGACGATTTATAATAGCAGCGAGGACGCGACAAACGCGCTGATTGAACTGCGCGAGGATCCGGCGTTTGAGTCCAAATCGCGTGTGACGGTCAACGGCGAAGTGACCAGAACGGACATGAAAGTCGTCGACATGGGCAGCGGGACGTTTGAGATTCATCAGGTTGAGATTTTCCGGGGCGCCGTGCGTTTATTCGACACGGAACTGGGCGGAAGTTTATTGGCGGATCGGGAAATGCTGACGGAAAAAGGCGTATTCGCGGCGCAAAAAGATCTGGATCGGGATTCGGACGCCGCCGGCAAGCGCGGCATCCCGTTTTATCAAAAGGCGATGGACGTTCTCGCCAATTCTCTGGCGACGCGTCTGAACGAAGCGAATATTATAGAAGACGAAAAATTATATAAAACCGACGCGGACGGGAATTTTCTGGACGCGGATAATAATATCACGACGGATCGGGATAAATATGTATTAAAGCCCGAATATAGCTATTATAACGGCGGCGTTCTGTTAAGCAACCACCCGAACGGCAATGACGATACGGGCATTACGGCGAAAAATATATCCATCTCACAGAACTGGGCCAACGGGACTTTCCGGGTATTAAATACTAAAGACCCCCAGACCATTACCGCCGACGGAAAAGTTTTGACCACCAGCACGAATAATAATAATCTCACGCATATGTTAAACGTATTCACGACTTCGCATGATTTTTACGCGAATAACAGCGGCATTTACAGCGACGCCGTTGACAATGAGCCGTTTTTCCGCGGGTCGTTTCAGGAATTATTCACGGATCATATCGCCGCGACGCTGGCAAGCGATCATCAGAACACGGAAATTAAATTGGATAATTATACTCTCTCCGCCGATTCGCTGTATATCAACCGGGACGGCGTCATGGGCGTGGACCTGAACGACGAGGCCATGAATCTCATGGCGTATCAGAAATCTTACGCCGCCGCCTGCCGTTTGATGACCGTATATGACGAAATGCTGGACAAAATGATCAACGGCATGGCTGTTTAAATAATTTAAATAAATTTATAAAATAATAAAAAAATAATAATAAAAATCCGGCGAAAGGGGGATTTTTTATGGCCTTTCGGATTACGACAAACGGTTTATTTCGCTCTTACGGCAATTCGATACGCCGCAGTAACCTGAAAGTCAACGATAAAATGGAGCGCGTCCAGACCAATCGAAATTTCGCAAGCTACGCGGAAAATCCGACGGCGGCGGCCAAGGCGTTCCGCCTGCGCCGCGATTACTGGCGCGCCGGGGATTATATCGAGACCAGCGGTTATCTCACCAGTAAATTCGAGACGGCATGGACAGCCGCCGGCGCGATTGTGAAC
>CAJOFP010000131.1:0-5543 GCA_905233795.1 uncultured Oscillibacter sp.
CGTCTGCTCGACGCCATGCTGGACAACGACATCGCCCTGTGCGACGCCGGAACCGGGATCGAGAAGACATACGCCTATCTCGCCGCGGGCGTCATGTTCCTGAGATTCCGCTATTTATAAAGTAAAATTTTTATTGGTCCCTTGTTGGGACCAAAGTTTTTTAATTTTTTATATTTTCGCCGACATACCCTCTCACCTGTTCCAACATTTTTTGCAAAAAGAGTATTAACGCCGCCTTGTTGTTATCGTCTAATAAATCCAATAAATAATTAAATTGATAATCTAAACCCTCTGATTCATCAATTTCCCTCTTGTTTTCGCTCTTTTGGACGGACTTTTTTTCATTTATAGGCGGATTATCTAAAAAATCATCGAGAGATTTTCCCAACGCTTGCGCAAGAGCTATCATGGTTTCCAGTGTGGGAGATTTTGTATCTCCGGAAATAATTTTATTTATTGTTCCTTTCGGGATACCTGACTTTTCAGCTAAATAATCAATGGAAAATTCCGCTTCTTTTCTATATTTTGAAATATATTCACCTAATTCCATGTTATACTCCTTTACGCGAATCCACAATTTTTGGACTATTATTAATCTTAACCCTCTTTCACTGGAGACAGGATTTTTTATATTGAAGACAAGGAGAATAATAGAAATCCTATCAAAATAAAAATCGCCAACACAACTATTGCCATTGGAAGCATTTCTGTAAGGACTTGAATCCACTCTTTCACCTCTTCTTCCGGCGTATTCTTTTTTATTTGAGCGGTCTGAACTTTTAAATAGGAAGATTCTATCAATATAAACGGCTTATAAGTGGGACCGTTCCAATTTTCTATACATATCAAAAGTTGTTGATCATATAAAAAACGGTTTAACGGATTTGTCAATACTTGATATGCCTTATGTTTCTCCGAATCTGGCGTATACCGTTCTTTGTGATACGCTTTCCGGATTTCATCATCGGATGCGAAATGCGGGATATTCAAAACTGCGTAATAATCTGTGAATTTGTGCGATTTCTCGGCTACTTCTCTGCCCATATAATCTAAAAACGGCTTTTTCATTTTCCACCTCATTTTCATATTGCATTATTTTTTAGCGGCGAATCAATCTCATTCATTCTAACGCATTATTATAATACACTATATAGAGGAAATTGCAAGAGAATTTTGAAATTTTTTTAACACATAGATTTTCTATGAATATGCGCTGGCGCTGTTCACCTCATACGTCGTGATGGCCGCCGTCACGGAGCGTCTGAGCGGACGTCGGGACTTGCGCTGGCCGCTGTACGCCATGAAGCGAAACGGGGACGATTCCGCGGAACGGTTCAAAGCGAATCCCGGAGGCGTACTCCTCGCCACCGGCGCGGCGTGGGAAGGTCTGGACTTCCCCGGCGACATCGTGTCGCTTCTCATCATTCCGCAGCTGCCGTTCCCGTCCCCGGACGCCGTCAGCGAGGAGAGAAAAAAGAACTATCCGTCTTTACAGGATTTTATCCGCGCGGATGTGGTTCCGCGAATGCAGATCAAACTGAAACAGGGATTCGGACGGGCGATCCGAACGGAGACGGACACCTGCGTCGTCGCCGTTCTTGACGGGAGAGCCGCGCCCGGAAACCCGTATTATAAAGACGTGCTCGCGG
Organism: uncultured Oscillibacter sp.; assembly: GCA_905233795.1. Lineage (GTDB taxonomy): Bacteria > Bacillota > Clostridia > Oscillospirales > Oscillospiraceae > Oscillibacter. Next base: position 1,650 of record CAJOFP010000131.1, read on the forward strand.
CTCTGCCGGAAATGCGCCGGACCAGAAGCCTGAGCGAGGTCTCGCGTTTTATCCGAAATATGAAATTATACGGCTATTTTCTGGAACCACCCGAAGCCAACGCGAATTCCCCGTAAGTGTGCGGGAATAGTATTGGATATTCTCGTCGGGGTGTGATATGTTGGCATTGCGTAATCAGAAAGGAATGACGATTATGAACGGCGCTGACGCGAAAAGCCGCGTGAATCTGACGGAACTGCCGGATTTTCTGGATATTCATGACGTCGCGGCGCTCCTGCCGCTGTCGCGTTCGAGTATCTACCGGGGCGCGAAAAACGGGGAAATCCCCCATGTCCGCATGGGCAGACGCCTGATGTTCCGAAAAGACGAGATAGACCGTTGGTTCCGGGACAGGTCGGCGGAAAGCGTCGGCGACTCTGAAATCAGGGAGTGAAAGAAAATGGCGAGAAGAGCGAAAGGCGAGGGCGGACTGTATCAGGCCAAGGACAAAAGCTGGGTGTACCAGTACCGAGAGGACGGGAAGCGGAAAACGAAACGGTTCCGGCGCAAGGCGGACGCGACGGCGTACATGAAAGCGCAAAACGCCGGTCGTCAGGGCGCAATCGCGGAATATGACGCGCCGTCCGACGCGGAACCCGAAACGGCGGCGGAAAGCCGGATCGCAACGGCAACGGAAACGACGGAACAGGTCAAAGCGGAATCCGCGGCGCGAGTTCCGGAAAGCGAGCCGCCCGCGGAGCCGATTCCGGCGCGGTTTGCGATAACATCCGCACCTGTGACGCGCGGACAGGGCGCGGCGGAAATCATCACGCTGGGCGAATGGATGGAACGCTGGCTGGAAATTTACGCCAAGCCCACCGTCAAACTCTCCACCTATTGCAGTTACGAGCTTTACGTCCGCGCCCATATCAATCCGAACATCGGACATCTCTACATGAGTTCTCTGCGCGCGGACGACCTTCAGGCGTTCTTCAACGACAGGGGCGTCAGGGGAAATCTCGTCACGGGCGGCGGCCTGTCCCCCAAAACGCTGACCAATATACGCAATATGCTTCATATGGCGTTCGATCAGGCGGTCCGCAACCGGCTGATATTTGATAATATTATAGAGGCGGTCCGCATTCCCAGAATTGTCAAAAAGGAAATGCGCGTCCTGAACCGTGAGGAGCAGGACCGATTGATCACGGCGGCCAGACTCGCGCCGGAACCCGCCGCGTTCGGAATCGTCTTCGATCTGTTCACGGGTATCCGGCTGGGCGAACTGTGCGGTCTGCGATGGACGAATGTGGATATGGAGCGAAAACAGTTCCGCGTCTGCGAAACCCGGAACCGGCTGCCCAACTTCGACGATTCCCTTGCGACAAGCACAAGCGTCAAAACGGAGAGCAACACCAAAACGGCGAATTCCCGCAGGGACGTGTATCTGATGGACGGTCTGTATCAGGATTTCATGGAATACAAGCTCATTCAGGATTCCGTGGCGGAACAGTACCCCGGCTATAATCCGGACGGCTATGTCTTCTGTCAGGAAAACGGACGCCCATATGAACCCAGAACCTATCAGGATTTATTTAAACGATGCGTCAGAAAAGCGGGCATTCGTGACGCCAACTTCCACGCGCTTCGCCATACGTTCGCCACCAGATCATTGGAGCAGGGGATGGACGTTGTGACGCTCTCGCGCCTGCTCGGACACGCGAACCCGTCTATTACGATGGACAAATACGGTCACGCGCTTGACGAACACAAGCGGGTCAGCGTCGAGAAGCTGGGCAACCTTTACGAAAGCGCGTCCGCGCGATATAGCCGCCCCGCCCGATAACCGACGACAAATCAGGACGAAACTGGAAATTCTGGAAACGCCGATGTAAAAAAATCCGCTGTTGTGAGAATAGAGAGGACAGCCTCTCTGTTCTCGTTGAGGAGCAAAGCGCGATGAAAATTTTTATGGCGCGTCAAAATAATAAATATTAAATAATATTAAATTCTAATATTTTAATAATAAATATTAAATAAAATATTAAATAATATTTATTTATAAATAATCGTCTATGGTTTCGGGACGCTTCTCATCGACCAGTATCCAGATAAACTCCGGTTTTTCGCGTCCTATTGTTCTTTGGACGCGTTCCCAGAACGTCATGGGAACGCGGGGAGCCGCGATACAGCGGAAGCCGTCCGCGTATTTCGCCCACATCGCAAGCGTCTCTTCCTGATAATCGCAAAGTCCGGGATTATTGTAATCCAAACGAAGCGTTTTGTCCCAGTCCGGATCGCCGTAATCCCCGTTGAAATCATTTTCCGTCAAGCCGGTTTCCTTTACATGCGAAAACGCTCCCGTTTCCGTTCATGATAGATGAAATATTCCGGATGTTCCGCGAACAGCGGGGAAGCCTTGGAGAGAGAATCCATGACAACTTCCAGAATACATTTTAAACCGCGCAAGTGGATTTCGTCTACAAGACGTAAAAAATCTTCTATTGAGCCGTAATCGCGGTTAATCTCCCGATGATTCAGGATTCTGTACGGATCGGGCAGACGATCCCAGCTGTATTCCGGGACGCATTGGAAAACGGGCGTCATACAGACGGCTGTATGCCCGGCGGCCCGAATCCAGTCCAGTTCCTCAATCTGTGTGAGAAACGCGCTTCCGCCTTGTACCGGAAGCAGGGACATGAGATAAATTTTTGAGTCCCACGTTTCCGCGCTTGTGAAATAATTGACCATATGACGCCTCAAATCCCGCGTTATCGTATTGTTACGCGTATTATTATAATGAATAAACGCCGCGTTATGAATCGGAAATGACTTCCAGTTTGACCCGGAAAGAAATCCGGCGCGGCGTGGACAGGTTGTCAAACCGGATGACATACGCGGAACGGTCTTTGTCCAGTTCCAGCACGGAGCCGGGACCGAATATGTTGTGCCGGATGCGCGTCCCGACTGCTAAAAGCGTCGTTTCATCCTCAATCAGCCAATTCCGGCTGTTTTCTATATAACTTCTCGCCTCACGGATTAATCCGTCGCCCGCCTCGCGGGTGAATGTCAGGAGAGATTGATCAATATCCAGAAGAAAGCGGGACGGATACCGGGGCGAACCGTCGAAATTGCGTCCCTCCGCCTCGGAGAGAAACAGTCCCTTTTCGGCGCGGGTCACGGCGACGAACGCAAGACGACGCTCTTCCTCCATCGCCTGTAAAGTTCTTACCCTTCGCGCCGGGAAAATCCCCTCGTTCAGCCCGCACAGAAACACATACGGAAATTCCAGCCCTTTCGCGGCGTGTACCGTCATGAGTTTCACGCGATCCCCATTGTCCGCGGCGTCGGCGTTCGTGAACAGCGCGACATGGGCGAGATAGCTTTCCAGCGTGACTTCTTCCCCGCAGGTGGTCTCATACTCGTAAACCGACTGTTTCAACTCCGCCAGATTGTCAAGACGCTCCTGACTGCCCTCCGTGCGGAGCATGGTCTCATAACCGCTTCTGTCCAGTACGTCCGCGAGTAACTCAGATACCGGAAGTCCCCGACTTTCCATTGAAAAAGAATCAATCAGCGACGCGAACTCACCGGCTTTTGACTTTTTAATTATATCGCTGTCCAGATTTTCCGTCAACGCCCGCCAGAGCGAACACCCGTGTTCGGCGGCGTAGTCCTGTAAAAATCCCATCCGGCGTCGGCCAAGATTCCGTTTCGGGACATTGGCGATTCTCAAAAATGACAGATCATCTTGACAGGCAATCATGCGCAGGTAAGATAAAGCGTCTTTAATTTCTTTCCGCTCAAAGAAAGAAATCCCGCTGTAAATCGCGTAGGGCAGTTTCTCACGCAAAAACACTTCCTCCACGGAACGCGTCACATAATGGGCGCGGTACAGAACCGCGATGTCACGATACG
>CAJOFP010000131.1:5636-6366 GCA_905233795.1 uncultured Oscillibacter sp.
TTTTTGTCAATCAGCGAATTGGCGACGGCTAAAATTTGCGGCGTGGAACGGTAATTCTCCATCATCATGACGGTTTTCGTCCCCGGAAACGACTTGTCAAATTCCAACAGATATTTCACGTTCGCCCCGCGCCATGTGTAAATCGTCTGATCCGGGTCGCCCACGATAAATAAATTTTTATGATACCCGCACAGAACCTCCATTAATTCATACTGGAGCGAATCTATATCCTGAAATTCGTCAATCATGATATATTCCAGTCGGCTTTGCCATTTCAGACGAATTGCGGGATTTTCGGAAAAAATAAAAAGGGAAAATTTAATTAAATCATTATAATCCAGACCGAAGCATTTTTTCTCCTGATACAGATAACCGTAAAAAATAATATCATCTACCGTGACGGCGTCCAGATATTTCCGCCGCAAATCGTCAAGCGACATGGCGATCATATCCCGGTAATACTCCGGTTTTTTAAATAATTTCTGAATTTCAATCATATCCCGCGCCTTGTTATACGGCATATCCCGCAAAGTCAGCCCGCGCTCCTCATAAATAATTTGCAACATGGAATCAATATCGGCGTTGTCAAGCACGAGAAAATTTTTGGGATACTGTACGGCGTGGCTGTCCTCCTGTAAAACGGAGACGCAGAAGCCGTGAAATGTGTTGATATATCCCGTGTCCTGATCCCCGGTCAGATTGTGAATCCGCTGTCGCATTTCACTCGCGG
>CAJOFP010000132.1:0-3220 GCA_905233795.1 uncultured Oscillibacter sp.
TTTTATATATATTTTATTCGCGTCCGCGTGGCTGTTTGATAAAATTGAAAATAAAAATATAAATATAAAAAATAATAAAAATATTAAAAATATAAAAATAAATCGAATTTATAAATTAGCGGCGATTTTGGCTGTTTTTAGTTTATTGATCTGTATCCGGCGCGGGGAAAATATTTTACGCGGCGGCGATATGAATATGATTATTTTAGATGTCGGACAGGGACAGAGCGTAATATTAGAATCTAAAGGTCGTTATGTTTTAACGGATTGCGGAAGCGGAAATAACTGGTATGACGCGGGGACAATCGCGGCGGGAATGCTGGGCGGCATGGGCTGTCGGCGTCTGGACGCGGTAATATTAACGCATTATGACGCGGATCATGTAAACGGACTCGCGTCTCTTTTGGCGCGTCTAAATATAGATATGCTGATTATCCCGGAGGAATTGGATATAAATCAGGCGCGGCAGGCGGAAATTTTAAATCTCGCGCAATCTTACGGGGTACGGATTCGGATTATATCGCAAGAGCGTGAAAATTTTATATTCGGCGCGGGAAGTTTGATTATTTTTCCGCCGTTGAGTGATAACAGCGCGAATGACAGGGGCTTATCTGTTATGGCGGCTGTGGGAGATACGGAATTGTTAATCACGGGCGATATGGACGCCGCGACGGAAAGAAAATTAATAGAAAAATATAATTTCCCGGATTTAGAGGCGATTATAGCCGGACATCACGGGTCAAAATATTCGACCTGTGAGGAATTTTTAGATAAATTAAAGCCTGAAATCGCCTGTATCAGCGTCGGAAGCAATTCTTACGGACATCCGGCGCCGGAAGTTTTAGAGAGATTAAAATTATATAATTGTGTGATTTATCGGACGGAAAAATAAGCGCGGATTGAGGGGGCGTCGGCATGGCTTACGCGAAAAAAAGCGTGAAAACGGATAAAGTAAAAAAATCGGATGAAACGCGGATAAAATTAGAAAAATTAGACGCGGATATTGCCGACGGAAATTGTAAGCGGGCGTATTTGTTTTACGGCGAGGAAGCGTATTTAAGAGATAATTATTTAAAAAAAATGAAAAACGCGTTAGTGAATGATATATTTGAGGCGTTTAATTATCACAAGTTAGACGGCGGGGATCATGGCGGATCGGAGTTTAATTATATTATCGGATTATGATTTGTTTCGCGTATCAGGAGGACAGCGGGATGATTTGATTTTATTTTTAAAAGATATTCCCGAATGGGCTTGTATTGTTTTCGTATATGATACGATAGAGTATAAAGCGAATAAAAGCGTAAAAAAATTATATGACGCGATATATGAAAATATTGAGATTATCGAGTTTCACGCGCTGGAGCAAAGGGATTTGATCAAATGGATCACGGGTGAATTTAAAAAATTAAATAAAAATATTGCGAGTAATACGGCGGAATATTTGATATTTACACGCGGGGATTTAATGACGGGCTTATTGCCGGAGATCGGGAAACTGGCGGCTTACGCGTCGGGGGATGAAATCACGGAACGGGATATTGACGCGGTATGTGAGCCGATTTTATCGACGGAAGTTTTCCGGCTTTCGGACGCGGTATTAAAAGGCGATTATAACCGCGCCGCCGGGATTTTAAGCGATTTGTTAAAAGCGCGGACGGAGCCGATTTTATTATTGGCGACTTTGGGCGGACAGTTGCGGCGGATTTATACGGCGCGTCTCGCGTGGGATAATAAAAAAAATAAAGATTGGCTGGCGGCGCGAAAAACGCGGATTTGGACTGGTGCGCGAACGCGGTCCGGGAGTGTGAGAATCTGGATCGGCGTATGAAAAGCGAGGGCGGTTTGGACGCGGAAGGGGAATTAAAATTATTATTGGCGCGTCTGGGCGCGAGTCGGAAAGCGAAAATTTATAATATATAAATTATATTAATAATTATATTAAATTTACGCGTTTAAATATAAATATAAAAATATAAATATAAAAATATAATCGGAAAGGCGTGATATATAAAAATCATGCGGGAGCGGAAAAAAATCCGGGAAGTGATTGTCGTGGAGGGGCGATATGATCAAAACGCGCTTTCACAGGTTGTGGACGCGTTGATTATTAAATTGGACGGGTTCGCGGCGTTTCGGGATAGAGAGAAAATAATATTTTTAAGGCGTCTGGCGGAGGAACGCGGGCTTGTGATTCTTACGGACAGCGACGGCGCGGGATTTGTATTACGGGGCTGGTTGAAAAGCGTATTGCCGGGGGAAAAAATAAAACACGCGTATATACCGGATATAAAGGGCAAAGAGCGGCGCAAGAATAAGCCGGGCAAAGAGGGCAAAATAGGCGTTGAGGGAATGCGGCCGGAAATTTTACTGGAATCTTTACGGCGGGCCGGCGTGACGTGGCTGGATAGTGAAAATCATGAAAATCATGAAAATCATGAAAATTATGAAAATCATGAACCGGAAATAATAAATATAAATAATATAAATAAAAATAAAACGGCGTCCGCGGGGACGCCGGTTACGAAAGCGGATTTGTACGCGTGGGGATTGTCGGGCGGGAAAGACAGCGCGGAAAAGCGGCGGAAATTGTTATTAAAATTATCGCTCCCGGAACGTATGAACGCGAACGCCATGTTAGACGCGCTGAATATATTATATCCTCGTGAGGAACTGGAAATGATAATAAATAAATTAGATAATAATTAATATAATTATATATAAAATATTTGATCGGCGATTTCGGATTGAAAACGCGCGCGGGAAAATTGATAAATTAGATGATTATCACGGCTCCAGCGGAGATCGGTATAAAATTGAAACGCGTTCGGAACGGACGGGAACGGATTTTGATTTTTAAAATTATTAAATTTATTTTTATGATTGGATTTATAATTTTGGGATTGAAAAGATTTTAAATTTTTTAATTCAGGCGAATAAACGCGCCGGAAAAACTCGCGGCGGTCTGATTCGCCGGAGATGTCAAGAAATTGAATTTGTTGATTATAACGCCAGCGAACCCGGACAGCCGACGCGTTTTGGAGCAGTCCCAGTATAATCGCGGACAGGATTTGAAAATAAGCGTCTTGATATTCGGGGGATAATTTTGATTTTTTTGTAATATTGGAATAATGAAAATGATAAATATTTTCAAAATCGGGCAGGTCTAATATAAAGAAATAATCGGCTTCGCGTTCGTATTCGCGGACTAAAAGTTGAT
>CAJOFP010000132.1:3286-7256 GCA_905233795.1 uncultured Oscillibacter sp.
AAAAAACCGTCGGCGCGGATTTCGCCGGACGGCGCGTTTTGTACGCGCAAAGCGACGGGGCGGGGCAGTACGGCGACGGTCATGACTTCCCGGCTTCGGCGTCCGATTGAGAATAAAGACAAAGAATCGTAAACGCGCCAGCCGCGCAGTTCGACGGAGACAGACCCGCAGAGTTTTGGACGGATAAAAAATTCAAGTTCGGATTGTCCGTGGGCGCCGACCGCGCCGAATAAATGGCGGACGGATTTCCGGCGTCCGTCCGGATAAGATAAAATCAACGTCAGGCGGACGCGTCCGGCGGGAAAGACGCTTTTTTGTTTGAGATTAATCAAACAGCGGCATTCCAGATTTTTTTCGGCGTATCGCGTTTTCGTGATAAATTCGGCTGAAACGGAAAAGCGAAATATAATAACCTGAATCGCAAGAGCGAGTAATAATAATATTTCGGATAAAAATAAAAATGTCAAAGGAAAAGAACGATACATACCGGCGAGATACCATGTGACGCCGGTGAAAATCAAATAAACGAAAAGCCGTATCACCGTCGGGCCTCCATAGGCGGTTTCTTGACGGAAAGCGCGATTTGACGCAAAATATCGCGGGTTGTGACGCGATTGGGGTCTAAATCGGCTTCGGGACTGAGCCGGATTCGATGGGCGGTCGCGTATGGGAATTGCTCTAAAACGTCTGAGGGAATGACAAAATTCCGGCCATGAGACCACGCGGCGGCTTTGGATAATTTCACAAGCGCCACAGTCGCTCTCGGACTCGCGCCGCGTATAATAGCGGGGTGTTCCCGCGTGGCGGCGATTAATTTGACTAAATAGCGATAAATCGCGTCGTGCATAAAAATATCATGGATTTCAAGCTGCATATTTAATAAATCCCGCGCCGTGGCGACGGGTTTTAAATTATTTAAATTTTTTTCCGGGCCGACGGCGCGGGCCATGGCGACTTCGCTGTCAAAATCGGGATAGCCCAGAGAAAGCGAAATTAAAAATCTATCGGCTTGGGATTCCGCCAGCGGCTGTGTGCCCGCGCTGCCCGGCGGATTCTGCGTGGCGATTACGAGAAACGGTTTCGGCGTCTCCCGCGTGACGCCTTCAACGGTTACTTGACGTTCTTCCATGACTTCTAATAAGGCCGACTGCGTTTTCGGCGACGTGCGGTTTAGTTCGTCGGCGAGTAATAAATTACAGAATACCGCGCCGGGCTGATAAATAAAATCATCCTGTTCGCGGCGATAAATAGAAAACCCGGTCAAATCTGAAGGCAGAACGTCCGGGGTAAACTGAACGCGCCGGAAATTGAGATCAAACGTCCGGGAGAACGCCAAGGCGAGCGTGGTCTTGCCCACGCCGGGAATGTCTTCTAATAATATATGCCCGTCGGCGAGAATCGCCAGCAGGACTTCCAAGACTTCCCGGTCTTTTCCCAGCAGGACGGAACGAACCTGTGCGAGCGCGTCTTTTGCGATTTGCGTATATGCCGACATGATTGAAATTCCCCCGTCCGCGTGAAATAAATGATAATTTATTATATTAATTTATATTATATATATTATCATCGCGTTTGTCCACTTGTTTTTTGCTGATTTGCGATAACGCGCGATAATTTGTAATGACTTGACAAAAACGCGTTGAGGCTGATATAGTGAATAAAATTAATTTAAAATTTTAAAATCGGCGGACGGATGAAAGAGGCGAAGAATTTTATGCGAATATGGAGCGAAACGGATATTGGCATGATAAGAAGAGAAAATCAGGATAATTTAAAAATCCGGGACGATATGCCGTCCGGCCATACGGTCTGCGTGGTCTGTGACGGCATGGGCGGCCCGGCGGGCGGAAAAACGGCCAGCGATATAGCCGTGAATATTTATTTGTCTGAACTGGAAAAATTATTAAAATCTGATATGAAAGACCCGAAAATTTTAAGCGGCGTATCCTGTCAGGCGGTTTCAAAAGCGAATCGGGCGATTCGGGAAGCCGCGGAAAAAAACAGAAATTACAGCGATATGGGGACGACGCTGGTCAGCGCGATAGCCCTCCCGGACGGCGCGGTCGTCACGAACGTCGGCGACAGCCGCGCTTACGCGATCCGGCGCGAGTCAAATTCGATTCAGCGCGTCACGCGGGATCATTCTCTTGTGCAGAATATGATAGACAGGGGGGATATTACGCCGGAAGAGGCGCGATTTCATCCCCAGAGAAATATTATCACACGCGCTTTGGGGCCGGATGAGAATGTCAAGTGCGACGGATATTATACGGCGATGAAACCGGGGGATTTGATATTGCTTTGCACGGACGGATTGACGAACATGGTCAGCGATGAGGAGATATTGCGGGAAGTCCTGAACGGCGGCGAGGATTGCCTGAAGCGTTTAATTGAAATCGTAAAACAGCGCGGCGCGCCCGATAACGTGACGGCGATTTTACTGGAATGGCCCGACAAGGGAGGAATCTGAAAAAATGGACCCGTATCTTGGCAGAAAACTTGATAATCGCTATGAGATTCTGGAACGTATCGGCTCCGGCGGGATGGCGATTGTATATAAAGCGAAAGACAATCGGTTAAACCGTCTGGTGGCGGTCAAGATTTTGCGCGGCGATCTGGAACAGGATGAGGATTTCCGCCGGAGATTCAACGCCGAGTCTCAGGCCGTGGCGCAGTTATCCAGCCCGCATATCGTCTCGATTTATGATGTCTCCAAAGGCGGAGACACGGAATATATCGTCATGGAATTGATAGACGGCATCACGCTGAAGCAATATATGGATCATCGCGGGCGGTTAAACTGGCGGGAGGCGTCGCATTTTATCACGCAGATTATGCGCGGACTGGCGCACGCGCACAGTAAAGGCATTGTGCATAGAGATATAAAGCCGCAAAATATTATGGTATTGCGGGACGGCGGCATAAAAGTCGCGGATTTCGGCATCGCGGTTCTGGAAAATTCCGCGCAGACGCTGACCCAGCAGGCGCTTGGCTCCGTGCATTATATATCGCCGGAACAGGCGCGGGGCGAACGCACCGACGCCCGGTCGGATATATATTCCGCCGGGATTGTATTATATGAAATGCTGACGGGGAAATTGCCGTTTGAGGGCGATTCGCCCGTCTCCGTGGCGATTCAGCATTTAAGCGCGACGCCGCCCGCGCCAAGGGAAATCAATCCTGAAATCCCGGTTCAGATGGAATTGATCTGCATGAAAGCCATGGCGCCGGATTTAAATCTTCGCTATCAGAGCGCGGAAGAAGTGATTCAGGATTTAGAGGCGTTTCGGAAAGACCCGTTTGTCCGTCTGGATTTTGAGCTGTCGGATGATATCGAAAGGTACATCGCGGAAAACTCGAGTTCTAACATTCGCGAGCTCAAGAGCGCGGTCACAATAAGGGCAGCGCAAAGTGTACTGCTTCCGGAACCTGTTCTGATCAGGAGAGAACCTTGTACCGCAGACCTTGCAGAGAAGCTGGCCGGCTTTTCCGTTGTTACGGTAGAGATAGATATGCGGAGCACCGCATTCGGGACAGATACAGTCCTCGGGGATGTCACATTCACCGCGGTGTTTTACCGGCTTGATGACTTTGCCGTAGCGCTGTCGATAGTAATCTAAGAGACCTTCCCAGGTCCAGCTGTTCTGATGGTACTGGAACTTAGGAAGGATGTCGGTCTTGAATTTCTGGTAGTAAGGGGACTTTGAGTCCTCAGGATCGAACTTTTTCAGAGGGATATATTTGGCGATGAAAGTCATCAGCCATGCGATTTGTGCGTGAAGATAATGGATTTCATCAAGAAGTAATTGTATAATGGCCATGAGCAATACATCCTTTCTGTTGAGGTTTGTTTCGCAGCTACCATTATACAGAAAAAGGGGGTGTTGCTCATTTTTTATGCAAAAAGAGCTCAACCTCCTGAAATACAAGTGGTTTGAGATATTTTTAATAGAGGTAGTTTGACACTACC
>CAJOFP010000133.1 GCA_905233795.1 uncultured Oscillibacter sp.
GCTCTTGGCCGTCGTCGATGGCGTTCATGGCGTAGCACACGTCGCGGGACTCTCCCGCGCCGGTTTTGGCGGATAATAAAATTTTATCGCCTGAGAATTTGCATCTTACGGGGCCTTTCATTTTCTCGGAAATCACGACGGAGACGCGGTCAAGGCTTTTGATCAAATCCCGGCGTTCGACTTGGACTTGGATCGGGTTGTTTCTGGGGATGGCTTTTTTGTAATCCAGAAATTCGCCTTCCAGACGGCGGCAGATGAGTTCCGTATTGCCGGTATCGTCGGAATTGCGGGTCTCGAAGAGAATATGCTGACGGCCAAGGGTGATGTGAATCAGGTCGTCGGTATCGGCGCAGATGGTTTTTAACTCGTTCAGGGCGCTTCCGGGCGTGACGAAAGAGAAATTCCCGTCGGAGGCGGATTCGAGTTTCTCGCGCCGCAGAGCCAGACGGAACCCGTCCACGGCGACCATGGTTAAATCTCCGCCGCCGATCTCGAACAACGCGCCGGTATGAATCGGGCGGCTCTCGTTGGTGGACACGGAGAAAGCGGACTGTTCGATCATGGCGCGCAGTAAATCTTGGCGGATGGTGATCGACGACTGTTCGTCGACGACAGGCAGTTCGGGGAAATCGTCGGCGCTTAACCCGGAAATCTCGAATCTTGTCTCGTCGCATTCCATGCGAACTATTTGATTGTTGTCAATCGTAATGGAAATCATGTCATCGGGCATACGGCGAATAATATCGCCAAATAATCTCGCGTTGACGACGATTTCCCCGGGGCTTTCGATTTCCGCCGGACAGGTGGAGCGGATTCCGGTGTTCATGTTGTAGCCGGAGACGGTGATCGTGTTGCCGGTCTGATCGGCTTGGAGGTACAGACCCTCAAGAGCGGGGATGGAGCTTTTCGGGGATACGGTTCTGGAGGCGATGCCGGCGGCGTTTTGCAAAAGCGTTTTTTCACAACGAAATGAAAACATAACGAAAATCCTTTCCGCGAATTTTGAGAATTTAAAATTCGCAACAAATCGAAAAATTGAAATTGCGAAAAATCTAATCACGCATAGGTTAGTCACTTAGTAGTAGTAGTAGGGATTGTGGAAAAGTGGAAAACTACCCGCGAGCCCTTGCGGCTCTAGGAAAAAGTTTTCCACAATGGCCTCAAAAATTGTGGAAAACATGTGGAAAACGTGTGGAAAACTTTTTTGGTTGCGTAAAACCTTTGTGGAAATGTGGAAAACTTTTGTGGAAAACTTGTGGAAATGTGGAAAACTTGTGGAAAGTTTGTGGAGAAAATGTGGAAAACTTGTGCAAGTTTTTAACAATGTGGAAAACTTGTGGAAAGTTTGTGGAAAACTCGGTTCAAAAATCGCCTTTTTTTTGAGGCGGAATTTTTTAAATTCGCAACTTTTTGAGGGGTTTGGAGCGGATTGAGGCGGGCGGGTTGAAAATTTGATTTTTGCGAAATTCGCAACTTTTTGAGGGGTTTGAAAATTTTGATTTTTCCCGTTTCGGGGGCTTGAGACCGGGCTTGAAACGGATGAAAAAACGATAAATTTTTCCCGGCGTTTCACGTCGGGATCGGGTGGTCGCGGCTGTTTAATTTTGCGATATTAATTAGCTGATTTGCGATTTGTTGATATTGCTCTTGATTTCTTTGACGGCCTCGGCGAACGACGGATCGTTTTTGATTTTCGTTTTCGTCTGGCGGATGGAATAAATAATAGTGCTGTGGTCACGACCTCCCAGAAAGGCGCCGATTTCGTCCTGAGACAGATGGGTCATGGCGCGGATTAAATAAATAGCGACTTGGCGGGCGTTCGCGGCGGGGCGTCCGCGTCCCTGTCCCCGTATGGTCTCCGGGTCTATTTCGTAATATTCGCTGACGCAGCGCAGAATAATTTCAGGCGTGGGGATATATTCAGGAGTATTCTGGAAAATATCGCGCATGGCGCGTTTGACGGTCGCCCGGTCCGGGTCGCGGGTCAATAAATCCTGATAGGCCATGACTTTGTTGACGGTGCCTTCCAGCTGCCTGACGTTCGCCGTGACGTTTTCGGCGATATAAGTTGACACGGTATCGGGCATGGGAATGCCCAAGTCACGCGCTTTGGACTTGATAATCGCCACGCGGGTCTCATAATCGGGCGGCTCGACATCGGCCATTAAGCCCCACTCGAAACGGGTTCTCAATCTCTCTTCCAGCGTCGTGATTTCATGCGGGGGGCGGTCGCTGGTGAGCACAATCTGACAGCCGGCCTCATAAAGCGTATTAAACGTATGGAAAAACTCTTCCTGAATCTGTTTTTTGCCCGCTATAAACTGTATATCGTCGATTAATAAAATATTCGCCTTGCGGTATTTCTCGCGCATTTCGGCCGTGGATTCCCGGCCCTGCTGGATCGAATCAATCAATTCGTTTGACATGTCCTCGCCTTTGGCGTAAGTGACTTTAAAATTGGGAAACGTCCGCCGGATCGAGTTCGCTATGGCGCAGATCAAATGCGTTTTGCCAAGCCCGGAATCGCCGTAAATCAATAACGGATTATAATTCACGGCGGGCATGTTGGCGACGTTCTGACACGCCGCGTAAGCCAGTTTATTGGACGGCCCGACGATGAAATTCTCAAACGTGTAATTTTCCCTCCGATCCGTCAGCTTGGCGTCAGACGGATTTTCACTGTCATTTTCCCGCAGTTTTTTCAGCGCGGGCGTATCCAGAACCGCGACTTCAAAATCCAGTGAAAATAAATTGCGCATGGCGTCTTTGATATGCTCCAAAAATAAAGAATTGATATACCCGCGCTTAAAATCATTGTCACAGCGCAAAATCAGCCGATTGCCTTTAATATCCACGGGCTCCACCTCGTCAAACCACGCGTCTATGGTCATTTGCGAGAGCGCGCCGCTCATTTGCGCGAGTACGTTTTCCCAGACATCCGCGACGGAGTTCAAGACAAATCCCCCTTTCGATTTTAAATTTTTTTTTAATTTTTTTATTTTTTTATTTTTCCGATCCGCGCTTTCGGCCTGTCGGCGGTCAAAAATCCGGCTCAAAATCGCGTGCATATTCGCCTGAAATTTTGCATAAAAATTCATGAATATTTTGATTTTTATCCGGGATTTTACCGCCGCCGTCAAATTTGAGTATAATCTATTTTGATTTTCATGTCAAGATTGGCGCGGGGGACGCGTTTATTATAATATTATAATATCGCTTTTCGTCCGAGAAATAAAAAATAACCCCTCCCCTTTAAAATCCGGGAAAGGTTTTTTTTATTTTTTTATTTTTTTATTTTTTTTATTTCTCATAAAGCGATGTCGAGCGCCATCATGAGCAGGAAGCCCGCGAGATACGCGGCGGTTCCGGCGTATCCCGACGCCCGCGGCGATAATTCGCGCTGTACGGCGTAAAGCATCGCGCCCGCCGCGAAGCTGAGCAGCCACGGCATGACGAGACCGGAACGCGCCGCCGTAAACGCCGCCAGAAAGCCCGCTATCGGTTCGACAATCCCGGACAGCGCGCCGATTTGAAAGGCTTTTGTTTTATCCGTCCCCGTCTGATAACAGGGCAGCGCGACCGCCGCGCCCTCCGGGAAATTCTGTACGCCGATCCCCAAGGCCAGCGCCGCCGCGCCCGCCGGATTCGCCGTCATATCGCCCGACAGGGCGCAGGCCAGCCCCACCGCCATGCCTTCCGGGATATTATGCAGCGTAATCGCCGTGATCAATAACGCGTCCCGCCGCGCCGCGTGATTATATTTTTTATAATTTTTATTATTTTTATAATATAAATAATCCTGATAAAAATCCGGGACGGCGAGAAAGGCCGCGCCGAACGTCACGCCCGTGACAGCCGGAATCCAGCCCGGCATATATCGCGCCGCCTGTTCCATCGCGGGCAATAATAAACTCCAGACAGAAGCCGCCGTCATAATCCCGGCGGAAAAGCCGTAAATCATCTTGCGCGGATTTTTTTGATTTGTGAATTTATCCGGGATAAAAAACACCGTCGCGGCCCCCAATATCGTCATGAGAAAAATAAATCCGGTTCCCAACGCCGTCCGAAATATAATTTGCGATGCCAGCATAAACTATCACGCCGCCTTTTTTATCAAGATTTTCAGGATTTTTATATATAATTTAATCCAGTATAAGCGCGGCGCGCAAAATATGTGCTTCTTGACAGCGCGGCGATAAAATATTATATTAACATAGTTTATTTTATTTTTTATTCACGCGAGGTTTCCATGAAATCAAAATCAAAATTAAATTTAAAATTAAATTATAAGCGCGTCGTTATATTTCTTACTTTTTTATGGATCGCGTTTATTTTCGCCCGTTCGCTCAAACCGGCGAATCAATCCCAGATGGAAAGCATGTGGATTTTAGAATTATTTTACCGCCTGTTCCCGTTCCGCCCGTCCCATTATTTTATACGCAAATTGGCGCATTTCACGGAATACGCGATTCTTGGAAGTTTTTCCGTCCCGCTTTTGAAAATCTATTTCCCGAAACGTCCGGGTTTCATGGCTTTGTTATTATCCGCGCCGCTTGGCGTCCTGACCGCGCTTTTCGATGAGACTATACAATTATTTGTCGAGGGTCGAAATGGGGAAATCCGTGATATTTGGCTGGATATTTTGGGCTGTGTGACCGGTTCCCTGATTTGCGTGATTCTCTCCGCCGTATTGCGAAAATTAAAAAATATTAAAATATTATAATTTTATTTTTTATTCACGCGAGGCTTTTATGAAATCAAAATCAAATTTAAAATTAAATTATAAGCGCGTCATTATATTTCTTGTTCTCTTATGGATCGCGTTTATTTTCGCCCGCTCGCTTAAACCGGCGAAGCAAACCGCGTTCAGCCATCCGGCGAGCGGGAAGAACATCAAAATTACGCAAATCATCGTGGCGGCGGTCTTGACTTTGCCCGACCATCCGGCGGCGATAACGCGGCCTTTCTCCGCCGCGATCATACGCAGTCCGCTGACCGCGAACTCCCGACAGATTACAATCGCCAACGCCCAGCCCGGCATAAGTCCCGTCTCCACAAACCAGAGCATGGCCGCCGTGACCAGCATTTTGTCCGCCAACGGATCGGCGAATTTACCAAAATCCGTGATTAATTTATACTTCCGGGCAATCGCGCCGTCGAACCAGTCCGTCAGAGCCGCCAGTAAAAACACAAACAGCGCGACATAACGCGAACCGGGAAAGCCCCAGTATAAAAGACCCAGAAAGACGGGGATTAAAATAATTCTCAATAAAGTCAACTGATTGGGCAGATTCATCCGGGCGACAGGCCCCATCCATTTGGGCAGATTAATCTTTTCCGGCAGGTCTAAATTGCGCAATCTGATAAACGCCGGGCCGATTTTGCTGGGTAACATGCCGATTTTTTCTAAAATCCCGCTGAAAAATCCGACGATTTTATTTTTCCGCGCCGCGTGACGCGCCTCACGTTCCGCGTCCGCTTCCTCATCGTCGAAATCCTCATCAGGATTCAATTCCGCGTCCATATCCGATTCAAAACCCGCGTTTAAATCCGCCGTGTCCGTCTGAAAATCTTTTACATCCGTTTCAAAACCCGCGTTTAAATCCGGGTCCGATTCAAAATCTTTTAAATCTTTAAAATCTTTATCCGCCTGAAAATCCGTCTTGAAATCCGCTTTAAAATCATCGAAATCCGCCGTGAAATCCGTCTGATTTTCCGTTTGATTTTTTGTCCGCTCCGCGTTCGGCTCCACCGGCTCTAAATCAATAATTTCATCATCTTCCCGCCGATTCAAATCCCGGTCGTCCATAATTCATCCTCCTGTTTTTATATTTTTACTCCAATTAATTCCCCGTCCTCAACGCCTGTTAATTTTATATTTACAAAACTTCCCGGCGCGATTTTATTATTATTTATATTATTATATTTAAATTTTATTACGCCGTCAATCTCCGGCGATTCCGAATAGCTCCGGCCATAATATAAGCCGGTTTGATTCTCAAATCCCTCGCATAAAATCTCGCGTTCCGTCCCCAATACGCTCCTGTGATACGCGTCCATTATACCCGATTGCAAATCCATAATCAAGTCGGCGCGGCGTCCGGCTTCCGTCTCGTCTACATGCTCCATTTCCGCCGCCGGCGTCCCGTCCTCCGGCGAAAACGGGAACACCCCCACGCGTTCTATTTTCATATCGCGTAAAAATTCGCACAGTTCCTCAAATTCCCGTTCGCCCTCTCCCGGTAATCCCGTGATAATACTGGTACGCAATACCAGACCCGGTATTTTTTCGCGCAATTTATTTATTATTTTAATTAAACTCTCTTTCCGATCCCGTCGGCGCATTAATTTTAAAATATTATTATTACAATGCTGTATCGGCATATCTAAATATTTTAATATTTTATCCTCACACGCGATAATATTTATTAAATCATCCGTAATATCCGACGGATATAGATAATGCAATCTGATCCATTTAAAATCAAGTTTACATAATTCGCGCAATAAATCCGCCAATTTTCTTTTTTTATATAAATCTATCCCATATCGCGTAATATCCTGCGCGATGACAATCAATTCTTTCACGCCCGCGTCCGACAGTTCCGCCGCTTCTTTTAATATATCCTCCGTTTCGCGGCTCCGATAGCGTCCGCGCAGTTCCGGGATTACACAATACGCGCATTTATTATCGCACCCCTCCGCGATTCTTAAATAGGCGTACCAAGGCGGCGTCGATAAAATTCTTTGCGCGCTTTGATTATATAAATTTATATCCCCTAACATGCAGGGCCGATTTACATCTTTACTATTTTTATTATTATTATTTTTATTTAAATCTAAATCCAATACCTGACTTACAACATCCGCGATTTTATCATAATCGCCCGTGCCGATTATCCCATCGACTTCCGGCATTTCTTTTAATATTTCCTGTTTATATCTCTGCGCCATACAGCCCGTGACGATAATCTTTTTCACTAATCCCGCTTTTTTCAATTCCGCGATTTCCAAAATATTCTCAATCGCCTCTTCACAGGCCGCCGTCAGAAATCCACAGGTATTAATTACCACTATATCCGCGCCCTCCGGCTGTTCGACCTGTATTTCATATCCGGCGTCAATCACATTCGCCATCATCTGTTCACAGTTCACCCGGTTTTTCGCGCATCCAAGAGAGATAAAATAAATCTTATACGCCAAACAATCGCCCCGCTTATATTTATATTATTTTATATATTTTCACTCTTCCTCAAATCTTGACCACGCGGCTTTAATATCCTCCCAAGAGAAACCGCGCCGCAATAAACCGGCTGTCAGACGCCGTTTTTCTTTTTCGTCCAAGTCATTCGCCTTTACGCCGCGTGACTTGCGTATTAAATACGCGTCGATTTGCGCCGCGTCGGGGGGCAGTTCCGACAAAATATCATCCCACAGATTTTTATCGACGCCCTTTTCGTACAGTTTAGCGCGAATCCGGGCGGGGCCGTAACCCTTTTCGACGCAACGCGCCGCCAACGCTTTGGCGTATGCTATATCATCCAGCGCGCCGATTGATTCCAGCCAGTTTACAATACTTTCCGTTTCCGATTCCGGCGCGCCTTTTTCTTTTAATTTTCTTTCCAGTCCGCGCTTGGACATCGCCTGACGGCTGAGCATTTCAGCGGCTTTGGCTTTCCAGTTCGACACATCCGCCGCGCCGCGCAGTTTATTCAAATCCGCTTCGCTCAAATCATCGCCGACATGAAACGAAAATTTTAATAATTCCTGTTCCGTGATTTTAATACAGCTTTTATCTTCCAGAAAAATTAAAAATCTGTTTTTCTTATGCTTTGACGGTTCAATTCGATCTATTTTCATAATATATTAAATCTCCGCGTTT
>CAJOFP010000134.1 GCA_905233795.1 uncultured Oscillibacter sp.
TGATTTTCTCCAACGGCAAGCGATATAAGCGCATAGCTTCTATGACTTCCAAGCCTTTATTCATGAGCGTAGCGCAGTCAATCGTGATTTTCGGACCCATACGCCAGTTGGGATGTTTTAACGCGTCTTCTTTCGTGATATTTTCCGTATCTTCCCACGATTTGCCGAAAAACGGTCCGCCGGAACAGGTTAATATTAATCTTTTAATCTCTTTTTGATCAATACAGCCCTGTACGCATTGAAAAATGGCGGAGTGTTCCGAATCTACAGGAACAATTTCGGCGTGATATTTTTCCGCTTCGTCCATGACCAGTTCCCCGGCGCAGACCAGCGTTTCTTTATTGGCTAACGCGATCCGTTTTCCGGCGCGAATCGCCGCCAGCGTCGGGATTAATCCGGCTACGCCGACAATCGCCGTCACAACCGTATCGGCGGCGACGGCGGCTTCGCTTAACGCGTCCGAACCGCCCAAAATTTTTATATTCATATCCGCGAGACGGACGCGCAAATCTTTCGCGGCGTCCTGATCTGACAAAACAATCAAATCCGGCTGAAATTTCCGCGCCTGTTGTTCAATTAAATTTCCGCCTGTACGCGCCGTCAAAGCCTTGATTTTTATTCCCTGTTCCTCCGCCACTTCCAATGTCTGACGCCCAATCGAACCCGTTGAGCCCAGTATAGATATATTTATATTATTTATATTATTCACGCTTCGCATACAACCCCGTTTCATGATTTCATATAGATATTATTTATATTTTTATTATATTATTATCATCCTGAATTTATCCTGAATAAAATTTTAATAATTTAATAAAATTAATATCCCAGCGTCAGGCGGCGCACAAAATATAAGAAAATTAAATGCGCGGGATAATAATCTCCCCGTTGTCCGTTATAAAATAAAATCATGATAATACAGGGCAAGCCGAAAATCTCCGTCCAACGATGATAAAAGAGATCATAAAGCAGGAACCATAGTATAATCGCGCGAATCGCCGCTAAATTGCGCGTCATTTGCGGATTTCGCAAAGCCTGTAATGACCCGTTCAGTTTATCAAAAAAGCGCGAAATATAAGGCGCGAGAATTTCCGCGTAATAAATCAACGCGATGATCAGAACGCCCCACGCGCCGTAATCCGTATGGGCGGTTTCGGCGACCCATGCCAGCGCGAACATGGGCAGGACGCGTAAAAACGCGATAACAGGCGCGGGAATTTTATATAATTTTCCGCGCCGGATAATTTCCACGTCGCACATCATGCCCAACAATCCCAGCGCGAGCGTCCAGAAAACATTTTGATAATTCCAATCAATCGGGACGCGTATAAGAGCCAAGTCAAACGGGAGTTCTGATATAAGCGCGAAAATAAATAAATTTCTCAAATATTTCCAGCGGTTATGGCTGTATCTAAATCCTTCCACGAGCATAAAGCAATATAACGGGAAAGCGAAACGCCCGATATGTCGCAGCCATCTGTAAATCGGCCATTTTTCCGGCGTATAAAAAGACAGCATAAACGCGGACGCGGCGTGATCGATAAACATAGTGGCGACCGCCGCGAGTTTTAATATATAAGAATCCACAGGCGAATGATAGGGAAAAGACCGGATTTCCTGATAGATTGTTTGATTGTCTGAAGTCATGATTTTTAATCCGCTTTCTGCAAAAAAATATAAAAATAATATAAATATATATTTATATCACAGGATTTTCAGAATGATTTCAACGATGGGCGCGACAAAAAGAACGCTGTCAAATCTGTCTAAAACGCCGCCGTGATCTAAAAATAACCGCCCGTAATCTTTAATGCCGTATTGCCTTTTTATCAGCGAGAAAGACAAGTCGCCGATTTGCGCCGCGACGACGCGGTTCCAGACCGTGAAAAGGCGTATATACAAATTGATTTAAAATCGCAAAAAATATCACGCCGCATAATAAATTGCCGATTAATCCGCCGACCGCGCCTTCTATTGTCTTATGCGGGCTGACATACGGCGTTAATTTATGTTTTCCGAAAGCGCGTCCGGCGAGATAGGCGAAAATATCGCAGGAAAACGAGAGAACGAACGGCAATAACAGCCATTCGCGGGGCAGTCCCAGATTATCCATACGCAAAAACGACGCGAAAGACCATGAAATCAGGATTCCAGAGAACAGCGCGGCCATAATCTGATCGAATTTCACCGCGCCTTCTCGCAGAATCGCCCATGTAAAAATCAATAACACGCCCGCGAGAGATACTATAACGGCATATTCCGTCCCGGCGTACCATGCCGGAACCGCCAGCGCGGACCATACCGCGCTGTATGCGCATAATATTTTTACCGTGTTTTTTGTATTTAAATTATTTTTATTATTATTTTTAATATTTTTATTTTTTCCGCCGGGATTGCGCGTATCCGGATGACGGCTGACGCAGTTTTGCAATTCCCAGCCCGCGACGCCGGACAGAACGCACAACGCCGCGAGCATGGCGTTCGGGCCAAGCCATATAATTAAAATTAAAACCGGGACGCCTACCACCGCCACAAGGATTCTTGTATTCATAATCGTCTTTCTCCAAACAGAGCCTGATTAAGCGATAATTATTTATAATATAAATATAAATTTTATAATTATTTATTATTAACCCCGCCGAAACGCCGTTCACGCTTTTGATAGGCGGCGATAGCGCGGTCAATTTCCGATTCCGTGAAATCCGGCCAGAGCGTATCTGTGAAATAAAATTCCGTATAGGCGCACTGCCAGATTAAAAAATTGCTTAATCTCAATTCGCCGCCCGGACGGATTAAAATATCCGGGTCGGGCAATCCCGCCGTGTCTAAAAGATTGGCGAAAAGATTTTCGTCCAGTTCATCGGGACGGCGTTTGCCCGCCGCGCAATCCGACGCGAAACGCCGCGCCGCCCGTATAATCTCATCGCGTCCGCCGTAATTCAAACATACATTCGCGTGAAAATAATCTTCCGGCAGTCTTTCCGAGATTTCGTCCGTCTGATGCGCCAGAGACTGTAATTCCGGCGAGACGGCGGACATGTCGCCGAAAAAGCGCAGGCGCACATGATCGCGCTCCAGACTTTCAATCGCCTCTAAAAGATACGTCCGAAACAGACCCATAATAAAATTAACTTCATCTTTTGAGCGTTTCCAGTTTTCCGTTGAAAAGGCGTAGACCGTCAGAGACCGGACGCCGATTTTATGACAATACGCCTGTATGCGTCGAAGCGTCTCCGCGCCGACTTTATGCCCGACAGTCCGGGGCAGACCGCGCCGCGTGGCCCAGCGTCCGTTGCCGTCCATGATAATAGCGATATGGCGGGGCGGCTCCGGCCCCGCCGCGTTTATAAGATTTTTTTGTTCAGACATCGCTTTCACCCGATAATAATATTATATATTTATAATAATTATATTATACGGCCATTAATTCTTTCTCTTTTTTCGCAAGCAATTCGTCTAATTGCTTGCAGTGATCGTCCGTCAGCTTTTGCAAATCTTTTTCGGCTTCTTTCAAATCATCTTCCGTGATTTCGGATTTCTTTTCCTGCTTTTTAAAATAATCCACCGCGTCCCGGCGGATATTCCGAATGGCGACTTTGCCGCCCTCGGCGTATTTGCGAATTTGCTTGACCAGTTCTTTCCGGCGTTCTTCCGTCAACTGCGGAAACGCGAGACGAAGCGACGTTCCGTCATTCTGCGGATGAATGCCCAAATCCGAATTTTGAATGGCGCGTTCGATGGCGCGTAAAGACGATTTATCCCACGGGGAGATCAGCAAAGTTCTCGCGTCGGGGGACGAAATCGACGCGATTTGTTGAATCGGCGTCGGGGCGCCGTAATAATCCACCATAATGCGATCCAATACGGCGGCGTTGGCGCGTCCGGCGCGGACGGCGGCGAAATCCGCCGACACGGATTCAATGCTTTTGCGCATTTTGTCCTCATAGACTTTATATTCGTCTTTTAACATGACAATCTTCCTTTCCTGAATCACCCGTGAATTTATAAAATTTATAAAATAATATAAATATTTAAATTTATTTTAATTTTCGCTCACGAGAGTGCCGATAGACTCGCCTTTTAAAATGCGCGTGATATTCTCCGGGTCTTTCACGGCGAATACCCGGATAGGGATATGATTTTCCATAGCGAGAGAAGTCGCGGTCAAATCCATGACGCCCAGACGTTTCTCAAGCGTTTCGGAATAAGAAATTTTATCATAACGCGTCGCGTTCGGATATTTTACCGGGTCCGCCGAATATACGCCGTCGATATTTTTCGCCAATAAAATCAAATCGGCGTGCAGTTCGACGGCTTTTAAAACGGCGCCCGTATCGGTTGAGAAATAGGGCGAACCGGTACCCGCGCCGAAAATTACCACGCGGCCCTGTTTTAAATTCTCATCGGCGGATCTGTAAGTATACGAATCCGCGACCGTGGGAATGGCAATCGCCGTCTGTACCCGGACGGGAATATTTTTCTGTTCGCATACATCGGCCACGGCCAGACAGTTCATGACTGTGGCGAGCATTCCGATATGATCCGACCGCGAGCGTTCTATTTGAACATTTTTCGCGCCCCGCCAAAAATTGCCGCCGCCGACGACTATACCGATTTGCACGCCCAGCGCGAGACTGTCTTGAAGCGCGTCGCACAGTTGACTGATCATATTAAAATCCAGTCCGTGACCCTGATCGCCGGCCAGCGCCTCGCCGCTTACTTTCAGAAGGACGCGTTTATAAACAGGTTCCGCCATCTCATGACACCTCCAGAAATTTTTTATCCCGTGATAATATAATTATAAATTATAAACAATCTTGATTTTATAAACTAATTGCTTTTTCGTGTATTCATTCGCGTATCAATTTATATTTAAGATAACAAATATTCCGCCTGATGTCAAGCGTTTGAAATTTTCTGTTGATTTTTATAATCTAATTTTATAATCTTAATATTTTTATCCGTCAAGATTGCGCGTTAGCGTCCCAATATTATCAATAAAACAATAAAAGTACAAATAGCGGAAAATTGTCCGGGCTTGACAGCGGCGCGGCGGATATGCTATGATAATTTTATTATAAAATCCTGACGCGATATGCGATATGATTTTATATTTCGCAATATTTTCGCCTTTTTTACTGTCTTTTTCTATTTTTTCGCCGTGAAATGAAATGGACTTGAAATAAAATCGCATGGAAAAACGGCGCCGGATACCGGCGCCGCCGTTGTTTGTCGTGTCGGATCAATCCGGCAGATATGCGGCGGGATCCGCCGCCGCGCCGTCCTCCCGGACGGAGAAATGCAAATGCGGTTCCACAGCCGCTTCTATAGGCCCGCTCGTTCCGACAAAGCCGATGACTTGTCCGGCGGATACCTCGTCGCCCGCTTCTACTTCAGGATTGTCTCCCAAACAGGCGTAAATCGTCTCAAGAAATTAGATGCCGATGGTGAGCTTGCATTCCCGATGATTGCCGCTAATGATGCTTACGCGATGTCCACGCCGTCATGGGTTCGCCAATCCCGGAGCGTTTCGTTATAAAGCAATTCATCCATGGAAAACGCCGTCACGGTTTCGCCGTCAAGAGGCAGCGTGACAAAACGGGGCGCGTCATTCGGGGCGCGGTTCGTGACCGTCGGCGTAGGCGTGACGGATACGGCGTTCTCATCCGTCGTTGGGGACGCTTCCGGCGTGGGGGACGCGGATTTGGAGCCGCCTAAGCCGAATCTCAACGCTGTTTCTTCCGGTTCGTTATTGGATATATCGCTTGATTGCGCGTCCGACGCGCCGTCTGATACATCGCTTGATTTTGAATCGGCGTTGTTATTCGCTTTTTCACTCAGTTCGACGGCTCTTGTGTCGGGCAGTTCCGGATTGGCGTCCCACGCCGGATTATTTTCCGGCGCGTCGTCCGGCTGATCCGGCTGATTTGATTGATCTGAAATATCCGCGTCGCCGGATATGGCGGCGTCTGAAAGATGAAAATCACCCGGCTCCTGATCCGGCATACGCGCCGGGGCGGATACGATAGCCGTCTGATTGCGCGCCGCGGCGGGACTGTTTTTTAAAATTCGATACCCGCCGATTCCCGCCGCCGCGAGGCATATCGCAAGGACGGCGTAAAGTCCGGCGCCTGATGAAGGCCGTTTATGCTTCCGTTCCATGTAAACCCTCCAGTTCAAGATAAAATAGCGATTTGAGATCATTCCAGAAAGTCAATTTGGAATCCAAGGGAAGTATGGCCTTTTTGCTTGAAATTCATACATGATTTTTTTGATATTTGATTTTATATAATCGCGTGGGAAAATCCGGCGAAAAATTTGATAATAATTTTATATTTGCCTATGCGTTACAGTGAAAAATCATAAAATTTATAAATTCTATGATTTTCGCGTGAATATTTAAAATATTAATTAAATATATAGAGAAATATGGAACGGAGACGGAATAATGGAAAATAATACGCCGGATCGTGAAAAAACGGGTTCGGATTTATTTATGGAACAAAACGCCGGGGACACGCGTGATATAAAACGCGCCGTAAATTTAAATAATAATATAAATAATAATATAAATAATAATATAGCGAATACGGAGATTATAGAAAACGCGGCGCGTATGGAAAATATGGAAAATACGGGAAATCCGGCGGCGCGAAGCCAAGAGAAATCTCAAGCGGGATTAAAATCAGGATTAAAAGCCGGATTGAAAGCAAGATTTAAAAAAGAGACGCCGGATAACGCGATCCGTCCGAAGAAATCGACGGAAGCCCGGAAACGGCGTCGGAAGAGAATCCGGATTGCGATTATTTTAATTATCATCGCGGCTGGAATCGTATTCGCGGTTCGTCGGTTTACCGGAAACAGCGGCGAGGACGATACGATGATTTTGACGGATTTTGTCAGATACGGCGCGATTACGGCGAAAGTGGAGGGCAACGGCGTCACGCGGGCGAAAAACAGCGAAACGATGATGACGCCCGCCGCCGGAACGGTACGGGAAATTTTAGTGGAAGAGGGCGACGCGGTATCCGCCGGGGATTTGTTATACGTCATGGAATCGGAAAGCGCGAGACAGGCCGTGTCTGACGCGGAAGACGGCGTACAGGCCGCCCGCGACGCCGTGGCAGCGGAAGAAAGCGTCAGAACAGCGGAAGAAAGCGTCAGAACAGCGGAAGAAAGCGTCAGAACGGCGGAAGACGGCGTCAGAACGGCGCAGGATAATGTGCGAACGGAAGAAGAGGGAGTACGGACGGAAGAAGAAAACGTGACGCGGGCGCGTGAAAATGTCAAAACGGAACAGGAAGGCGTGGACGCGGCGTTGAAGCGCGTGGAAACGGCGCAAAAGGATTTGGACGACGCCCGGAAAAAGCGTGATGATCTGACGCTGGAAGCCGACTGGGCGGGCAAACTCACGGAGACGAAAAAATTAAACGCCGGCGACAGTCTCAGCGAGGGGACAGTCGTGGCGGTTCTGGTGGACGACGGATATTTGAGACTGACGCAATGGTTCAGCGGCGGTTTCTTGCATGAAATCCGGGAGGGTCAGCGGGCTATGATTTCCATTCCGGCTTTGATGTCAACTATAGAGGGAGAAGTCGAGAAAGTACATGAAAACAGCCGGATTAATCCAGATGACGGGGCAAGCTATTTCAGCGTGGATATTATTATGCGAAACGCGGGCGTGCTTGCCGCCGGAATGACCGCGTCAGCCGCGATTGAGACGGATTCGGATCGAGCCGTCTCGCCGGACGCGGGCGAATTGGAATATATCAGAACAAAAGAATTGAAAACGGGCGCGACCGGAGATGTGGTAGAGAGTTTTCTGGAAGATTATCACGCGGTTGAAGCGGGCGAATTGTTGTTAATTCTGGACGGCGAACAGGTGGAGGACGCGATCACGGACGCGGAAAAAGCGCTGGAAGATCGTCAAGATGAGGTTGAGAACGCCCGGAAACGCGTAACGGACGCGCAAAATAACGTAACGGAAGCGCAAAAGCGCGTGGACAGTCAGAAACGGCGCGTAACGGACGCGGAAAAGGCCGTGGACAGCGCGAGAAAAGGCGTGGAGAGCGCGCAAAAAGGCGTGACGGACGCCCAGCGCGGCGTGGAGACGGCGAAACGCGGCGTAGAGACGGCGAAACGCGGCGTGACGGAAGCGGAACGGACTGTGGAAACAAATCGAAAAGCGGTGGACGAGGCCTTGAAAAAAGTGGAGGACGCGGAAAAAACGCTGGAAAAATGCCGCGCCGTATCGCCGATTGACGGAAAAGTCGTGGGACTGGATTTGACGGTTGGAGAGGAAGTGTCATCGGGAAAGGCCGCCATGACGATTTCGGATCCCAGCGTTATTTCCGTCAGCGCGACTGTGGACGAGCGCAATATGGGTTATATTAAAAAAGGCATGTCGGTGGAATTAAATCAATTTGATAAAATTTCTCAAGGCATTGTGGAAAGCGTCAGTTTATCCAGTACGCTGAATAACGGCGTCGCCACTTATCCGATGTTGATTACGGCGGATAATTCGGATGAGATTTTGCAAATTAACAGCAATATTCAATATAGTTTAGTCGCAAGCCAGAATGATAATTGCCTGATTGTGCCGGTTCAGTGTGTGCATAACGTGTCGAATATGGACGGCGAGAGTTTGACGGTGGTTTATATCAAAAGCGAGATGCCGCCGGAAAACGCGCTGGAGGATATTATAGACAGTGAGACCGTCCCGGAGGGATTCTGGCCCGTGGAAGTCAAAACCGGCATACAGGATTCTTTTAATGTCGAGATTTTATCCGGCTTGCAAGAGGATGACGAAGTATTTACGCAAATGCAAATGAATTACGGTTTCGGCATGTATTATTAATATATAATATATAAATTTAAATAATTATAATTTATTTAATATAATATAATAATATTAAGGGTGATAGCGGCATGAAAGCGGGCGCCGGAGAATCGGGATCGCATTTGGTGGAATTGCGCGACGTGTATAAAATTTACGGCGAGGGACTGGAAAGCGAAGTCCGCGCGCTGAACGGCGTAAGCCTGACGATTGACCGGGGCGAATTTGTCGCCAT
The DNA here is from genome assembly GCA_905233795.1 of uncultured Oscillibacter sp. Taxonomy (GTDB): domain Bacteria; phylum Bacillota; class Clostridia; order Oscillospirales; family Oscillospiraceae; genus Oscillibacter. The sequence continues at coordinate 9,072 of CAJOFP010000134.1, forward strand.
CGTGGGACAGTCGGGATCGGGCAAATCCACGATGATGAATGTCTTGGGCTGTCTGGATATTCCGACGTATGGGGAATATTTATTGGACGGCACGGACGTGCAGACGTTGAGCGATACGCAGTTAAGCCGGATTAGAAACAAGCAGATCGGATTTATATTTCAGCAATATAATTTAATACAGGATTTGACGGTATTGGAAAACGTCGAATTGCCGTTGATTTATCGCGGAACGGATCCGATAGACCGGCGGGAAATGGCGTTGGAAGCGTTGGAACGCGTGGGACTGTCGGAACGGATCAAGCACAGACCCGCCCAGATGTCCGGCGGACAGCAGCAGCGCGTGGCGATTGCGCGGGCGATTGCCACCCATCCGCCGATTATCATGGCGGACGAGCCGACGGGCGCTCTGGATTCGCATACGGGTTTGGAAGTGCTTGAATTTTTGAGAAATTTAAATCGAGAGGGCAGTACGGTAATTTTAATCACGCACGACAACGGAATCGCGGCGACCGCCCGCCGGATTGTCAGATTGACGGACGGTGAAATCATATCGGATCAGATACAGGCTGTGGACTGGTTTTAAAAATAAAAATATAAAAATAAATATAAAAAATTCCTGTCAAAACGGTCATGACTTGACGCGCTGACAGGAATTTTTATTATATTTAATATTATATTTATAAAATATTTATAAATTTTGATAATATTTTTATAATTTCAGGACGCTTGCGCGGATTTCGGAAAGGCGGTATAATGAAAATAATTAAAAAAATCGCGCCTGAAAATATAAATCAATATAAATCCGGGAAACGGAGGAATTTAAAATGAATAATCCGGTCAGGGATTTATGGACGGGAAACTGGATAATGGCGTTATGCGGCTGTTTTTATCTCGCGTGGTGGATTGTTGTATTTAAACCCCCGAAACCAAGGAACAGTCCCGCCGGATGGGTTTTACTGGCGCTGGCGTTTCTCGCGGGGATTGTCGGCGTTTATATCATGATAAAATCACTCATGACGCCGATTCAGGAAATTCGTCCCGGCATGATTTCAAGTTTTAAGATTATGATAACCGGCGCGGTTATTTACGCGCTTTTATTAATTCTAACAGTCCGGTTTTTTCACCGTCAGGTCACGTCGGAATTGTTGATTATAATCGCGTGGGCGGTTCTGGAATTTTGCGCCGTGAATTTTTTATATCGCTATGATAATATAAATATCATAACGGCGCTTTTATTGGCGGGGATTATATTCATGGCCGTGTTAGGCGGTCTGATTTGCTATATTTTATATTATCGTTTGCCGTATACGGAAAGTTTTATAGACGGCTGTATCCCGTTGATTTTAGCCGTTTTGACTATCGCGCTGATTAATATAACGGCGGCGCGGGCGATATAATTAAAAATTTATAAATTAAATAAATAAAAGAGGCGGGGAATGTGCTGGAATGCCGAGACTTGTCCTGTGGATATGAGAAAAAAATAATTTTAAGCGATATAAATTTAAAATTCGCGCCGGGCGGCGTGATTGCGCTTTTAGGCGTGAACGGCTCCGGAAAAAGTACGCTCTTGAGAACTTTAGGCCGCTTGTCAAAGCCGTTGAAAGGCGGGATTTTTCTGGATGATAATTTGATTGAATATTATAAGCCCCGCGCATTCGCCCGAAAAGTCGCCTTTCTGCCCCAATTCCGGGAAGCCCCGGCGTTAAGCGTTCAAATGTTAGTCCGTCACGGACGTTTTCCGTGGCTGGGATTCGCCCGCCGGTTTAGCGCGCAAGATTATAAAATCACGCAATACGCTATGGAACGAACCGGGGTTTTACCGTTGCGGGATCGTTCGGTTCGCGCATTATCAGGCGGGGAGCGCCAAAGATGCTATATCGCTATGTTATTGGCTCAAGAAGCGGATATATTATTGCTGGACGAGCCGACAGCCGCGCTGGATATAGCGTATCAATTTGAGATTATGAATTTAATCGCGTCGCTGGG
>CAJOFP010000135.1 GCA_905233795.1 uncultured Oscillibacter sp.
AACGCCGATTCTTCCCCGGCGGATATTAATATCACGTCCGGGCCGCAAATGTCGGATAAAATCTCAGACAATAACGGATAATGCGTACAGCCTAAAATCAGCGTGTCGATTTTGGCTTCTATCAACGGCGTTAAATATTCCCGCGCTATAATTTCTATCACGGGATCGCCGCGCCGGAAGCGTCCGTTTTCCACCAGCGGCACGAATAACGGACACGCTTTAGCGAAAATTTTTATATCCGGGTTTAATTTTTTCAATCCGGCCTCATATGCCCCGGAGCGTATAGACGCGCTGGTCGCTATCACGCCGACGCGCTGATTTTTCGTCACGGCCGCGGCGCGGACACAAGCCGGGTTTACAACGCCTATAAAAGGCAAATCGGGATTTTCTTCCTGTAATTTTACAAGAGAAGTCGTGGAAACCGTACCGCACGCCACCACAATGGCTTTTAAATCAAAGCCTTTTAAAAATCGCACGTCCTGACGGGCATATTGTAAAATCGTTTCTTTAGACCGTCCCCCATACGGGACGCGGGCCGTATCGCCGAAATAAATTAAATCCTCTTCTTTTAAAATCCGCCATAAAGACCGTATCGCCGTTAATCCGCCGAGGCCTGAGTCAAATACCCCGACAGGCCGCGTATTCATCGCGCTCACGCCCTTTTTTATTTTATATTTTCCCGCGTTTTGATAAAAATCGCCTTTTATATTCCCATTTCAGACAGCGGGCATATTATACTATGCCGATTCATCCGCCGCAAGACAGACTTTTCTCTTTTTTCCCTCTTTTTCAGGTGGAAATCTCAATCCGCCTGTGATATAATAAAATATAATATTATAATAAATTAAAAAACGGGAACGGGGGAACGCGATATGAAAATTGAGCTTTCGGAACAACAGTTTCGTTATCTTCTGGATTTAGTATACATAGGCAACTGGGTTATGAATTCTTATCGGGAGGACGACCGCATTCAGGAATATGACGAGGTGGAAAGCGCGATTTTCTCGCGCTGTCTGCATCATAAAATGGCGTCTCTGGTGGAATTATATCACGGCGAATTAATTCCGTCGCAGGCCTACGCGAAAGGCGGCATCCATGAGGCGATTGAACAGTATGAGGATATAAGATTTTATGAGATTCTGGCGGAGGATTTAGCGGTCCGCGATATGAGCGGGGAGCCTATGACCCGTGAAAATTATGACGCGCTCATGAATCGCATTGACGCTTATATGTCCGAGTTCGACCGCAACGGCACGGATCACATCACGATTGATCTTGACGAATCGTGATATAAAAAATATATAAAATATAAAAATTTCCCGTCACGGCGGTATATATATCATATATTTCACGCGATTACACGTTTTACGGCGTCTGAATTTCAATTTGTAACAAAATTGTAATATAAAAATATAATATAAATAAAATAAAAATCCCCGCGTCAGGCGTTGACGGGGGATTTTTATTTTAAATAAATTTTTAATAAATATATAAATAAAAATTATAAAAATTTATAAAAATTTAAAACGGCAAGACGGCGCGGTAGAGAATGGCGGCCATTTGCAATCGCGTCAAAGTCCCGGATGGGTTTAAACGTCCCGCGCTGTCGCCGGTAAATACGCCCATGCGAACCAACGCGCCCATGGCTTCCACGGCATACGGCGCGACGGAATACATATCCGTAAAGCGTATTAAATCAGAATAAGAGCCGGGGGAAGATACGCGTCCGGCGCGGCGCAAAGCGCGATAAAGCCATATAGCGGCGTCTTGGCGGGATACAGGCGCGTCAGGGCGGAAATACTGCGCGGAATCGAGAATCCCGGCGGCGCGGGCCGCCGCCACGGATGTCGCGTAATAGCGATTGGGGTCTATATCCCAGTAACCGCCGTTTCCGGCGGAGCCGGGAAAATGATAAATACGGTTTAAGACGGTTATCAATACGCCGCGCCGCGCCGGGTCGTCCGGGTCAAAAATATTGTCCGTCACGCCGTTGATAATATTATAATATTTAAAGAAATCGACGGCGGGGACGGCCCATGAACGTCCGGCGAGATCGCTGAAATAACGGGAAGTCATAGGCGGCGTGACTTGAATCCGAATCGCGCCGCTGTAGACTTTATTTAGACGATTTCTCGCGGTATATCGAATCACGGCGGTTCCCTGAAAGCCGGGTTTGGGCAGGAAATACACGTTGCTGAGTTCTTGGGGCAGATAGGTTCTGGAACTGTCGAACGCGGCATAGCTTCCGGGGGAAGTAAAATCCGAAAGCAATACGCCGGAATCGAGTTCGGGCGGGAGCAGGGTCACGCCGGCGATTTCGGATAAAGTCTGAGAAGCGGCGGCGATAATATCATCCGGGCGGAGGGCGACGGCGGGGCCGCCCGTGGAATAATTATTATTATAATTATAATAATTTAAATTCTGGGAATTATTATAAGAAACGCGTATGGCGACATGACCCTGAAATGAATTTCCGCGGGTGTTATAGCCCGTGAAAGGGATTTCGATTACGCCGGAGTAATTTACAGGCGCGGTATATAAAATATTATTAATCGCCTGACCGGAAGAGGATGAATAATAATAATTTATATTGGACGCGACTTGGACGGCGCCGGATTGAATCGAAATATTATTAACGGATAGATTTATATTTTCGCCGTAGGACAAAACGCCTTGGGACGGCTGGCCGCCTGTGAATCTGATATAATCCAGATCGCGTCCCGTGGCGTCGTAACAGGCGTCGGCGAAATCGGACGCCGAAAACCAGATATGATCGCCGCCGTTGACGGAATATTGCACGGCGTAGGCGCCGTCTTCCGTGACGGTAATATAAATGCGGCTTGTGAAAGATTTTTCGCGGGTATCGACGCCCGTGAAATTAATATAAAACGATCCGGTATAATCCTCATCGGCCTCAAAACTGAGATTGGCGATATTTCTTGTGGAGCCGGAGCGATAATATTCGTCATCCGTACTGACTTTTGTGGAGCGGTTATAATACACCGTCCCGCGTGACGACGACGGAAGCGAATTAAATCGTATATAATCCAACTGCCGTCCGGTTTCGTCGTAACATTCGTCCTCAAAGTCTTCCAGTCTGAACGAAACGCGCCCGCCGGGGCCGGTCTCGTAATCCAGACGCCCGTTCCGGGAAGAGCCGGTTCCGGCAATATCGCGGCCTTGGGGATTGTTGACCGTGATTCTTAAAACGCCCTCGAAGTCATTGCCTTCGGTATCATAGGCGATAAAATTCATGGTAAACGTCCCGGCGTAATCGGACGCGGGAACGAAAGAAATATTATTAACAGACGGCGTGTAAGTCCGGTAATAGCGCGTCCCGGAGCTGACAAGGCTGTCGAATATATTAGAATTAATATAATTATAATATAACGCGCCGTAACGGGAATCCACGCGGCTGAACGTGACGGATTGCAGAGAACGATTGGTCGCGTTGAAATAATATTGCGCGAAATCGTCGGAATTGAATTTGACCGGCGCGCCGTTATAAGACGCGTAAGAGAGCGTGGATTGGCTGTTCGTGACATCAATCTGAATCAAACCCGAAAAGGCGTGTTCGTTGATACTATAACCCGTGTAAGTAATTTCCGCCGTGCCCTCGGCGATTTTCGGCATAAAAGTAATATTAGAAATCTGATAGGGATTTTCACCCCGGATATAATATTTTTTGCTTCCGGCGACGCCCATGCCCGTGTCGCCTTCTGAGGCGTATCCGTCAAATAAAATCCCCTGCGCCGGGCTGACGTTCAGACTGGTAATATAATTTAAATTCTCATCCGTCATGGATACGCATAAACTCTGTAATTGCGAAATAATTTCCCGCATCTCGAAAACGCCGTCCGTCACTTTCCCGTGGATAATAGACGCCTCATTCGGGGCGACCGTGACGGTACACATAGCCGAATAGCCGCCGCCGGTAC